>NZ_JAOCDF010000001.1:0-187109 GCF_029840775.1 Empedobacter sp. GD03865 | reverse complement strand
AAAACAATAGATTGATTTAGCGAACGATTGTTGTAACGAACTGGAATAATTGCGTTTGTATGTAGGATTCGTTTAAATTCGATCCAGCTATTTTTTAATAAAATGACGTGTCTAATAACTGTAATTCCTCCAGATGTAGAACCTGCCGAACCTCCGATAAAGAACAAAGAGAAGAAAATAAGTGTGGTTACGGTTAACCAACTTGTGTAATTTTCCATCGCCAAAGCGGTTGTAGATGCGATAGATACAACGTGGAATAATGAGCTTCTGAATGAATGTTCGAAGTTGAACCACGAATAGGTTTCGACGGAATAACTAGGGTAAATATTGAAAAATAATACGACAAAAACGATAAATGTAACGACAGCAAGTAAGCCAACCCACCAGCGAAACTCCTCATTTTTCCATACTTTTTTGAATTGTCCTTTAATCAATAAATAAATCAAAGCGAAGTTTGTTCCGCCCAAAAACATCATGACGATTAATATATATTGAATAAAAACATTGTTATTCCAATACATTAAACCTTCATTCTTAGTAGAGAAACCAGCCGTGGCAATCACACTCATCGAATGATTTGCAGCATCAAATAAATTCATTCCACCAAAATAAAGTAACATTGCAAAAAAAGCAGTTAAGCCTAAATAAACTAACCAAAGGTTTTTCGCTGTTTCTGTAATTCGAGGGTGAATTTTATCCGTATAAATTCCAGGCGCTTCTGCCATAAAAAGCTGTCGACCACCAATTCCAAGAAAAGGTAAAATCGCAATTGTCAAAACGATAATTCCCATACCACCAATCCAATTGGTTGTACTTCGCCAAAACAATATACTTTTTGGGAGACTTTCCACATCATCATAAATCGATGTTCCAGTAGCTGTGTAGCCAGAAACGGTTTCATAAACAATGTTCACAAAACTGAAATTTTCATTGATGATATGATCGTTTGGTAAAAATATTAACGACGTAACATATGGCAAACATCCTGAAAGAATCAAGAAAAGCCATCCGACACAAACCACGATATAACCTTCGCGTTTGTTGATGTGTTTTCTTCTGTCACGCGTAAAATACATCATTGCAGCTCCCGACAATCCTACTAAACTCCCCGAAACTAAAAAAGGGTAGAGTAGATGATCATTAAAATAAATGCTGACACATGTTGCAATAAACATAAAGAGCGCATTCAATAATAATAAAACACCCGAAAGATTCAGGATTACTTTGATGTTAAGTGATTTCATTATTTAAAATATTTGGTCACTTTTGGAATTAAATTCGCTTGACTAAAAACAACAACATGATCTTTTGGTTCGATAATGAAATCTTTGGTTGGAATAAATCCATCATTTCTACGAACAATTCCAGCAATAATTGCACCTTCTTTAAACGGAAAATCGCTCACTTTTTTATATGCTATTTCAGAATTTTCGTGAATACGGAATTCTAAAACTTCGGCATCTAAATCAGAAATTCCTGTTACATCCATCACAGAACCTTGTCTAATATAACGGAAAATACTATCTGCGGTTAAGAGTTTTTTATTGATAAAAGCATTAATTCCAACTTCTTGACTAAGATGAATATAGTCGATATTTTCGACCAAAGCAATTGTTTTTTTAACACCTTTTGATTTTGCTAAAAGACATGACATAATATTAGTTTCCGAACTTCCTGTCACAGCGATAAAAGCATCTGAATCAGAAATACCTTCTTCCAATAACAATTCTCCATCTCGACCATCACCATTGATAATCAAAATGTTATTCAAATCATCAGCTAAATCAAAAGCTTTGTTTCGATTGATTTCTAATAACTTAACATTATGTTTGTTATCTTTTAAAAGTTTGGCAACTTTGACACCAATACTTCCACCTCCCAAAACAATTACATTTTTGAAATATTCTTGTTTCTTTCCAAGGATTTTATAAACTTCTAAAATCCCCGCTTTTTTGACAATAAAATAAACGTGATCGTCTATTCTAAATTCAGTTTCGGCTTCAGGAATAATGGTTTGATACTCGCCACGTTCGTTGCTACGGATAATTGCAATTGGCATCAAAAGATTGTCATCGCCACCTTTTGTCGTCAAATACATGTCTTTGTATTGCTTGTCCAAAATCTTGCAATCTGCATCCAAAACAGTTCCAACCATAAAAAGTTGACCATTTGCAAAGGGATGCATCGCATTGAAAGCAGATTGTTGAACAAGAGAATAAATCTCATCAGCCGCTAATTTCTCAGGACTAATTAACGCATCAATTCCCATTCCTTGAACCCAAAATTGATTTTCTTTGTAAAGAAACTCAGGATTCGAAATGCGAGCTAATGTGCGTTTTGCTCCTAAATCTTTTGCAATCGAAGCACTTGTAAGGTTTGTGTTCTGAAGATGAGTGACTGATATAAAAATATCTGTATCATCAATTCCAACTTCGCGCAAAGCCTTGAAAGAAGTGATATCACCACGATAAGCCATTACATCCAACGAGTTTTCGATCATCAACAATTTGTCCTTGTCCATGTCCATGATGACGATGTCGTTCATTTCATTAGAAAGTAATTTAGCCAAATGAAAACCAACTTCTCCAGCACCTCCGATTAATATTTTCATGAAAGAAATTTAGGATAAAACTATTTTGACGTTTCTTTTTGTCCCATTAACATTAGGAACGATTTCAAGAATTCGTCTATATCACCGTTCATTACAGCATCCACATTACCTGTTTCAGTTCCTGTTCTGACGTCTTTTACCAATTTGTATGGATGCATCACATAATTACGAATTTGAGAACCCCATTCGATTTTCATCTTATTTGCCTCAATCTCATTACGTGCAGCCATTTTTTTCTCTAACTCAATCTTGTACAATTCAGATTTTAACATCTCCATTGCACGTTCGCGATTGGCTAACTGAGAACGTTCAACCTGACAAACAACCACAATTCCTGTAGGTTTGTGTGTTAACTGAACTTTTGTTTCAACCTTATTTACATTTTGTCCTCCAGCTCCTCCAGAACGAGACGTTTGCAATTCGATATCTGCAGGATTGATTTCAATCTCGATTGTATCATCTACAATTGGCGAAACATAAACCGAAACGAAACTTGTGTGACGCTTTGCATTACTATCAAAAGGCGAAATACGCACCAAACGATGTACACCATTTTCTCCTTTCAGATAACCGAAAGCAAACTCGCCATCCACTTCTAATGTTACCGTTTTTACACCCGCAACATCACCCGCTTGATAGTTTAATTCTTTTACTTTATATCCATGTTTTTCGGCCCACATCAAATACATACGCATCAACATAGAAGCCCAATCACAAGATTCTGTACCTCCAGCTCCCGCAGTAATTTGAAGAATTGCACCAAGATTATCTCCTTCTTCTGAAAGCATATTCTTGAATTCTATATCTTCTAAAAGCTTGGCAACAACATTATATTGTTCCATAACTTCTTCGTCACTAACTTCACCTTCGCGGTTAAATTCTACTAAAACTTCGACATCATTTACTGCATTTGCAATCGTTTGGTATTCATCGATCCATTTCTTTTTACCACGCAAAACTTTCATAAAAGCTTCGGCTTCTTTCGGGTTGTTCCAAAATTCAGGTGAAGCAGCATGCTCTTCTTCATTTTGAACTTCGATTTCTTTTTGTTCGATTTCCAAATATTCGTGCAAATCTTGTGTACGTTTTTGGATGTCTTTTAGTAATTCGTTGTTAAACATAATTGCAAATGTATAAAAATAGGGGATTTTATGAACACGAGGTTAAGCATTAATCACTTTATCATCTTTTCCGTTCCAAGAAAGAATTTTATAAGTAAAACCGTCTTCCGTTTTAATTTCTTGGTCTTTCAGCATCAAAAAAGTATCGTCCCAATCACCATCATCATAACTAATTACCCAGAATAATTGGTTGAACAACAAACCTTCCAAAATATACAAAAGTTCCTCAACAGAATCTACTTCGTAAGTTGTAAAAGGAAAAGAAGATTTGATCCAAATCTTATCATCATCCGAAGTCTGAATATAAAGATCACCAAAAGTCGATTTGTATTCATTCTCGATATGGAATTCTAATAATTCGGTATCTTTTTTGTGAAGCCCTGTAAAATCTGGAATTGCTTCAATGATTTGATTGTATATTTTGATTGAAAAATCGTTCATCTTTCTAAAATTAGCTTGCAAAAATAAACGATATTATCTAATTCTGACACGATATTTATGTTCAATAAATCGAAAAAAGTTAAATAATTTGTATTCAAAATCATAACCATAGTCAACAGAAGGATCTAAATCTATACTTACTGCATACAAATCTGGATTATATGTCATTGGTTGCATATGTCGTTGATTCCAAATCATTACATATTGGCGATTTTTTTGTTCGTAATATTCTTTTGAATAATATTCTTTGGGTAATGCAGTTGTTTTTAAATAAATATCATATTGAGGATCAAATACAACAATATCATAATCGCCATCTTCATTCGGCTCGAATTTTAATGAATTCTCATCTTTATTCGGCACTGAATTTTGTGTGGATTGATTGGTTGTACAAGCAAAAAATAGGAGAGAAACGCTGAAGAATAAAAATAGCTTTTTCATAATTTTTTAATTTGATTAAATATATTGAAAAATAACGATATTAAGTGTTTATATCTACATTTACACTTATATTCTAATAATTTAGAATTACATGAATAGTAGTTCTGAAATATAAATGTTTATTTCATATTATTTATATATATATCTAAGAGACATTGAAAAATTATCATCATGAAATTTATTAATTTAATATTTTATAAGATATAATTTTGGTATAAATATAAAGTTTAAGTTAAAAATGTAACTTTATAGCAATAGTTCTTAAAGTTATCCCGAGATTGTATCCGATAGCAGATTCTAACTCTGTTATCTAAAATATATATGACAAATCACTTTATAGGAATAGGAAAATATATTCCAACTGAAAAAATATCAAATCATTTTTTTGAAGAACATCAATTTTTTAATGAACAAGGAGAAATTTTAGATCAAAATAATACTACTATTTCCCATAAATTAAAACAAATAACAGGAATAGAAGAGCGTCGATATGCTAGAAAAGATCAAGTAACATCAGACTTAGGTTATATGGCTGCGGCTGCGGCTATCACAAATGCAAATATCGATGCCGAAACTATTGATTATATTATATTCGCGCACAATTTTGGAGATGTAAAACACGATACGATTCAGTCTGATATGGTGCCAAGTCTTGCTGCAAGAGTAAAAAATTTATTGAAAATTCAGAATCCTTATTGTGTTGCTTACGATGTTATTTTTGGTTGTCCTGGTTGGGTAGAAGGTGTTATACAAGCCAATGCATTTATGAAAGCTGTATTAGCAAAAAGATGTTTGGTAATTGGTGCAGAAACGCTTTCGAGAGTTGTCGATGAACACGACCGAGATACGATGATTTATGCAGATGGCGCTGGAGCTGTAATACTAGAAGCTTCTGAAAACAATAAAGGGATACAAGCCCATTTATCTGCCTCTTATGCAAACGAAGAAAAAGATTATCTGTTTTTTGGAAAATCATATAATTCAGAAAAATGTCCGAATACCAAATACATCAAAATGTATGGTCGAAAAATCTATGAGTTTGCTTTATCCAAAGTACCTTTAGCAATGAAAAAATGTGTTGATGATAGTACATATAACATTGACGATATCAGTAAAATAGTGATTCATCAAGCTAATGAAAAAATGGACGAAGCAATTGTAAAACGCTTTTATAGTTTATATGATCTTGACGTGCCAAAAAATATTATGCCAATGAATATTCATAAACTTGGCAATAGTAGTGTGGCAACAATTCCAATTCTTTTGAAAATGATTATGGATAATGATTTGGAAAATCACCAAATAAACGAAGGCGATGTAGTATTATTTGCATCTGTTGGTGCAGGTATGAATATCAATACGTTTATTTATCAATTTTAACGATATCAATCATAATAAGATCAAAGTTCTAATCACAATTAGGTTAGAACTTTTTTGTCATATCGAATTCTCTAGGAATTAATACCATTTAATTCATTAAAACTTATTACCTTTGCAACGTACTTAAGAAGATATTTTGTCTTAATAGTTTACAATTGTATTCTTTATTTTACTTTTTTTAATTCACTAATTGACCTAGTCAATATAATTTTAACTTCTGTTTTCTAAAACGTATACTTGTAAGTTTTACTACATTATAATATAAATGTTGTTGGATAATTAATTCATGTTTTCTTAGGTTTTATCAGTATTAATAATAAAAAATCTATACAAACATTTATGGCAGATTCTACATCTAAAAAAGAAAATAGCAAAAAGAAAGCTTTAAAAAAATTAGAGAAATTAAACAAAAGAGAGAACAGAAAAGAGAATAACAACAAAGGAAAATCATTAGAAGATATGATTGTCTATGTTGATGTACTTGGTAATTTTACAGATGTACCACCTCATTTACAAGACAAAGAAGCCGATTTGCTGAATAATAAAAGATTAGAATCTGATAACAGAGATGTTTTTATAGAAGGTATGGTTGATATCTACAACGATTCAAAAGGTTTTGGTTTTATTAAAGTAGCAACTTCTAACGATAAAATCTTCTTCCACTTCAAAGAATCTAAAGAATTACTTAAAGTAGGAGATCAAGTGCAGTTCAAAAAAGAAATGTCTGAAAAAGGATTCAGAGCAATTCAAATATCAAAAAAATAAATTAATTAAATATACAACTATGCAAGAAGGAACAGTAAAATTCTTCAACGAATCAAAAGGTTTTGGTTTTATCTCTAACGCAAACGGAGGTGAAGATGTTTTTGTACATGTTTCTGGATTAATTGACAAAGTAATTGAAAATGATCAAGTTACTTTTGATATTGAAAAAGGAAAAAAAGGTCTTATGGCTGTTAATGTAAAAATAAAATAAAAAAAGAATCCTTATATAAGGATTCTTTTTTTTGAACTATATTTAATTTCTAAAAGAGTATTTATGTACACAATATTACATAATTCGCGTTGCGGAAAAAGTAGAGATGCAGTAAAGGTTTTGGAAGAGTCTGGAAAAGATTTTGAAATAAGAGAATATTTGAAAGAGCCTTTGACGAAAGATGAATTGAGAACTATTTTAACAAGACTAAATCTAAAACCAATTGATATAGTAAGGACAAATGAAGAAGATTGGAAAATAAATTTTAAAGGAAAAGAACTTTCTGATGATGAAGTTTTGAATGCTTTGGTTGAATATCCAAAATTGATTCAACGTCCAATAGTGACAGATGAAAAAAGTGGAGTAGTAGGTCGTCCAAAAGAATTGGTAGAAAATTTTATTAAATAAAAATGGTTTGATAATTGTAAGTATTTCTAAGACTAAACATAAAAAGCTATGAAAATTTTAGATGCATTAACAAAAAATCAAACGGAGAAAGGAACTAAAATAGGTTTATTAACAACAGCCGCTACAACGGGAGTAACGGTAGCTAAATTTTTAGGAAAACGTTCAATATATGGAATAATTGGTGGAGTAGCCGTAACATTGGCTGCAGAATATATCCGAAAAAAATATGAAAAGAAAGTTGAAGCTGAAAACGAAACTATTTTAGAGAATAAATAAAAAAAGAGTTTTGAAAAAAACTCTTTTTTGTATTATATATTTTTGTTTTGTTCTTCTGCATCACCAACCATATTTCGAACAATTCCTGGATTCGAATGTTTTTTCTTCATTTTCAAATTCAAGAATTCGACTAAAACAGAGAAGCCCATGGCAAAATAAATGTATCCTTTCGAAATGTGTTGATCAAACCCTTCTGCTAATAACGAAACGCCGATTAATAATAAGAATGATAAAGCCAACATTTTAACCGTTGGATGATCGTTCACAAATTTAGAAACCGCACTTGCTGAAAGCATCATAACTGCAACAGCAATAATTACAGCCGCAATCATAACTTCAATATGTTCTGCCATACCAACTGCTGTAATTACAGAATCTAATGAGAAAACAATATCTAAAATTAAGATTTGTACGATAGTTCCTGCAAAAGAATGGACTTTCACTTTTCCTCCAGTTTCTTCAACACCTTCTATTTTGTGGTGAATTTCTACAGTCGATTTATAAATCAAGAATAATCCTCCGATTAATAAAATCAAATCTCGACCAGAGATTGCTAATTTTTCTAACCATTCGGTTGAAGTAATGCCAATCCATTCGCCAATATTGAATAGAGGAGTGGTAAGACTCATGACCCAACTTAATGAGAATAAAAGGATCACACGTGTAAACATGGCTAAAAATAAACCAAGCTGTTGTGCTTTCTTTTGTTGATGTGCAGGCAATTTTCCTGACAAAATAGAAATAAAAACAATATTATCAATTCCTAAAACGATTTCTAACATTGTTAATGTAAATAATGCAACTAATGCATCTGGTTGTAAAAAAATACTAAAATCCATCGATTAATTTTGAAGTTTCGAAAATACAACTAAGAATAACAATTAAAGTTTGAGTAATAATTATTTGATGTTAATTTAACATTAGAACTTATACAAAATTATTTACAGATTAAAGATTAAATCAATCAAATCGTTTTAACAATATAGAATTAAACTTTACTTTTGCGAAAAAGACTTAGAATGATTTCAAAAGTTCAACTTCGGTTGCAGTTTCTCGTACTTCTTTGGGGATTTACAGGAGTTTTCGGAAAATTAGTTACAATGAGTGCGTTGCCAATGGTTTGGTATCGTGTTCTTATTGGGGCTATTGCTGTTTTTATATATATGAAATTCAGAAAAATGGATTTCAAAGTAACTAGAAACGAATTGTTGAGATTACTTGCTATCGGTGGAATTGTAGGAATACATTGGTTTACATTTTATTTGTCGATTAAACTTTCTAATATCTCAATTGCGTTGAGTACGTTGTCGATGGGCGCACTTTTTAGTGCGATTTTAGAACCTATTTTTTTTAAACGAAAAATTAATCTGCTCGAAATAATTCTTGCTATAATCGTTTCCACTTGTGTAGCTGTTATTTTTAATGCATCACCAGAAGATTATAAATTGGGAATTATCATTGGTATTTTGTGTAGTTTTCTATCGGCATTGTTTGCAGTGCTTAATTCGAGATTACCAAAGTCAATCAAACCAACTAAAGTTACTTTATACGAAATGATTGGTGGAGTGATCACACTTTCGATGGTAATGATTCTTTTTCAGCCAGAAGCTATTTCTGAAGTTGTAAATATAAGTTGGTCAAACTTAGGATGGTTGACTTTGCTTGGTGTCATTTTTACAGCTTTTGCACAAATAGAATCAGTTGATTTGCTGAAACATGTTAGTGCTTTTACGTTGATGTTGAACGTAAATTTAGAACCAGTTTATGGCATCATTTTGGCAAGTCTTATTTTTGGAAATTCAGAACATATGAATCCTATATTTTATATTGCTACAGGGGTAATGGTACTTTCTATCATTATGAACGGAATATTTAAAACAAGATTTTCTAAATAATTTATTGTCAAAAAGACGCATTTGTTTTAAAGAATGCTTATCATTTAATATCTTTGCTTCAATTGAAAAGTAAACCATAATCACATGATACACTCTATTATTACAGGTGTTGGGCATTATGTTCCCGAAAGAGTTGTTACAAACTTTGATTTAGCTGAAGTGATGGATACCAATGACGAATGGATTCAGGAACGTACAGGGATTGTCGAAAGAAGACATATCGAGCCAGGTTCTAAGATTTCGTCTACAGATTTGGGAGTTATTGCGGCTAAAAATGCGTTAGAAGATGCAGGAATCACTGCTCAAGATATTGATTTTATATTATTTGCGACTTTATCTCCCGATTATTATTTTCCTGGAAATGGTGTATTGGTGCAAAAAGAGTTAGGTTGTCGTACAATTGGGGCAATGGATATTCGTAACCAGTGTTCTGGCTTTGTATATGCGTTATCAACGGCTGATGCTTTTATAAAAGCAGGAGTTTACAAAAATATTTTGGTGATTGGAGCAGAAGTGCACTCATTCGGATTGGATATGTCGGATGAAGGTCGTGGCGTTTCAGTAATTTTTGGAGATGGAGCAGGAGCAGTAATTGTTTCTGCATCGGAAGAAGAAGGACGTGGAATTTTATCGACTAATTTACATTCAGAAGGAGAATTTGCCGAAGAGTTAGCAGTTACTTTCCCAGGAACAAAAACAGGTTGGTCGGATGAATTATTGAAAGAAGGTAATACGTTAACTAAAAAAGAGATTTATCCATATATGAATGGAAACTATGTTTTCAAGCATGCGGTAACTCGTTTTCCAGAATCAATTATCGAAGCTTTATCGGCTGCGAATAAAAAGCCAGAAGATTTAGATTTATTTATTCCGCATCAGGCGAATTTGCGTATTTCTCAATTTGTACAAAAACAATTGGGATTACCAGATGAGAAAGTTTATAACAACATTATGCGTTACGGAAATACTACGGCAGCATCTATTCCGATTGCATTGAGTGAAGCAAAACAAGAAGGTAAAATCAAAAAAGGTGACTTAGTAATGATGACTGCTTTTGGAGCAGGATTTACATGGGGGTCTGTTTTGATGAACTGGTAAGTATAAGTTTGAATTTAGATTTACGAATTTAGAATATAGAAAAAACCTTCACTTTTTAGTGAGGGTTTTTTGGTTATATTTGATTGATTTAAAAAATTATTAATGAAATATTTATTGATTCTCATAATTGGTTTAATGAGTTGTTCGCAACATAAAATATCAAAAAATGTAAAGGATCAAGATTATATCTTTTTTCTCCATAATAAATATTTAGAAACGCATAACGATGGAGATTATGATACAGTCTATAAAACTAAAATTGAGTATTCTAAAGTTTTGAATTCATTCAAGAAAGACGGTTTTATTGTGATTAGTGAGAAAAGAAAGCCGAAAACAGACGGAATAAAATATGCAAAAAAGGTTGTTAATCAAATTGATAGTTTGATTAATACAGGTGTTAAACCTAATCATATTACGGTTGTAGGAACTTCGAAAGGTGGTTACATAGCGCAATATGTATCAACTTTTAAAAATAATCCTCAAATCAACTATGTATTTATTGGTTCGTTTCAAGAAAGTGATTTAGAAGAAATGCCTGATATAAAATTTTCTGGAAATGTTTTAACCATTTACGAGAAGTCTGATGTCTTTGGTGTTTCAGCTATAAAACGTAAAGAAAATTCAACCAATAAAATCAATCATTTCAAAGAAATTGAATTAAATAATGGCTTAAAACATGGTTTTCTTTATAAAGCTCTTGATGAATGGATTGAACCAAGTAAAAAATGGGCGAGGAGAAATTATGATTTTAAATAAATGATTCACTAATAATTTTCCCTAAAAATCAATCGAACTGACAATTTTTATTCAATCTGTATAAGAAATATCTTATACAAAAAAAGGTTAGACTCTAAAAAAATAGAATCTAACCCAAGTTTATTTTGTTACTTAAATACTATAAGAAATGGTGATATTAAGATTTCCTTACTTCAATTTTTTAGCAACATACATTTTTTCTGCTAATTGAACAGCTTTGTACGCATCAACAACACCGCCTGTTACAGAAATATCTGTTAAAGCAGGATTTTTGTTGACAGATTCTAACAATATTTGTTTGATATCTGTTGCAGTTAATTTAGGATAATGTGCCCAAACCAAAGCCGCAACTCCTGCTACAACTGGAGAAGCCATAGAAGTTCCGCTTTCATTTTTGTATTCCCCATCTTTATTAGGAACAGTAGAATATATTTCATTTCCTGGCGCAAAAACATCTACAGACTTTTTACCAAAATTAGAGAAACTTGCTCTTAAATTGTCATTATCCATTGTATTTGCTCCAACTGTAATTACGTTTTTAGAAACTTCTACACCTTTGTCATCATAAACGGTAGGGAAGTGAATTTCGTCATCAATATTTACGTTTTCATTTCCTGCAGCTTTAATCAATAAAAGACCTTTTTTCTCAGCATATTTAAATGCATCCCAAACAATTTGTTTATCTGGAGAATAAGCTTTTCCAAAAGACATATTTAAGATTTTTGCTCCATTATCTGCTGCATAACGAATGGCATTCGCAACATCTTTATCGCGTTCGTCTCCATTTGGAACTGTACGAACTGACATGATTTTTACATAACCATTTCCAGCGATTCCATCCATTCCAATTCCGTTACCAGATTTTGCTGCAATAATTCCAGAAACGTGTGTTCCGTGCATAGAATCAGGACCATCTACATCATTATTTCCGTAAAAGCGTTCTGATTTATCAGCATAATTATCACCAACAATTGGACGAGGATCTAATTCTGTATTCAAGTTAATTTCAACTTGTTCTTTGTAATATTTTGTTCCTTCTGAAATTTCATTTCCAACTTCTGTTAAGAAATCTTTCATTGATTTTCCTTCCCAAGCTTCTTTCGGAACCATACCAAAAATAATCATCCCTTGTTGTGCTTCTTTAGAAAGAGGTTTAAAAGACATCATATTTTTTTCATTCAACTCTTTTTCGCCCCATTCTTTAATCAAAGCAGGAAATGCAACTGAGAAAATATCATTCATCTGCACATATTGCGCTGCATTTTGTTTTGCTTCGGCTAATTTATTTTCGAACTCAGGTTTTATTTTTTGATATTCTTCAAATTCTTTTGGGAATTTTGTTTTGTTAGAAGCTGCATCTTTACTTTTTTCGAATAAATCGCGGTATTTTACAAAAAGACGTGTTAACTCTAATGTATCTCCATCAACATTTTTACCATCTTTTCCTCCAATAAAATTCCAACCGTGAATATCATCAACATAACCATTCTTGTCATCATCAATTCCATTTCCAGCAATTTCTTTGGTGTTTGTCCAAATATTATCTTTTAAATCTGGATGAGTAATCTCAACTCCAGAATCTAAAACACCAACAATTAACTGTGAAGGTTTACGTTTTTTTGATTCTAAAAATTGTAAAGCTTTTTGAGTATTTACACCATAAACACCACTTTCTTCGAAAGATTCGTGTTGCCAATATTTTTGATCAACTTTAGGCAATGGTAGAGCAGTTGTCGTTTCTTGTGCGAACGATGCCACACCAACAAACATGGCAACTGATATACTTAATAAGAATTTTTTCATAATTGATTTATCTATATGTCGAGAAACAACCGAAATTGTTACATCTAAAATTATCTCGAGTTTAAACGCAAAAAAGGCTCCAAAATTTGAAGCCTTTTTATAATGTTGTGTTAAATTTAAAATTATTTCAATTTACGTTGTTTGTAAATTTCTTCAGCTTTTTGTACAGCTTTGTAAGAATCTACAACACCTCCAGCAACAGAAATCTCTTTTAATTGCTCATTTTTATTAACTGTTTCCATTAAGATATTACGAATATCTTCTGCAGTTAATTTTGGATAATGTGACCAAACCAATGCTGCAACACCAGCAACAGCAGGTGAAGCCATAGAAGTTCCGTTTAAGAAACGATATTGATCAACCCCTGGATATGTTGCATAAATCTCTTGTCCTGGTCCAAAAACATCTACCGATTTTTTACCATAGTTAGAGAAACGAGCTTTTAAAGCATTTGGATCTTTAGTAGAAGCACCAACCGTAAGAACAGATTTAGAAACAACATTTCCATTTCTGAAATTAGTTGGATAATGTACATGAACATCAATATCTTCGTTGCTATTTCCAGCCGCTTTAACGATTAAAACACCTTTATCAGAAGCATATTTGAACGCATCCCAAACTAAATCTGCATCAGGAGAATAAGGTTTTCCGAAAGACATATTCAAGATTTTTGCTCCATTGTCAACTGCGTAGTAAATTGCATTTGCAACATCTTTATCGCGTTCGTCTCCATTTGGAACTGTACGAACCGACATAATTTTTACATTATTTCCTCCAGTCGTTCCTTCAGAACCGATATTATTTCCTCTTACAGCACCGATAATTCCAGCAACGTGAGTTCCGTGAGAAGACTCAGGTCCGTTAGAATCTCCGTTTCCATAAAAACGCTCTTTCTTATCATTTGGATTGTCAACATCTTTACGATCAACCAAATCTAAATTTAAGTGAGAAGATAAAGCATCTCCCTTCGCAGCACGACGAGCAGCTCCTAAATAGGTATTCGAAACTTCTTTCATCGTTTTCCCAACCCATTGCTCTTCTTTCAATTCACCAAAAATCCATAAAGCTTCTAAGATTTGAGAATCTGTTGGTTGGTAATTTTTTAAAATATCTTTAGTTAATTTAGTATCTCCAAATTCAAGAACCATTTTATTTACACCACCTTCAACTGCATTCAATTTAGATTGAGCAACTTGTTGGTTATATTTTGCTTTTCCTACAGCGCTTAAATATTCTTTTTCAATTTTTTGAAATTCAGCATATTCAGTAGGATTTTTTACAATAGCTTCATGATTTTTCTTTTGATCGAAAGTTGCGTATTTAGATGATAAAGCTTTGTAAACACGTGTTAATTCAGTGGTATCATCATTGTAATTGATTCCTTTTGCTGTTCCTAAAAAAGACCATCCATGTACGTCATCAATGTAACCATTTTTGTCATCATCGATTCCGTTTCCTGGAATTTCTTTTGGATTTGACCACATATTTGCTTTCAAATCTTCGTGGAAATTTTCAACACCACTGTCTAAAACTCCTACAATAATTGTATTAGCTTTTCTTTTGTTGTCTTTTAAGAATTGTAAAGCTTGATCAGTATTTACACCATAAACACCTGTTTGTTCTACACCTGCATGATACCATTTTTCTTTTGGTACCTCTGTTGTTTGTGCTTGAGCAAACCCTAATGTAAAGGCAAATCCTAAAGCAATAAATAATTTTCTCATGTTGTTATTTTATTAAGTTTTTTAAATATACTGCGGCACTTGGTCCTTCGCTAAAAAGTAAATCTAAGATACTCAAACCTTCTATAAACTCAAATTTATCATCAAAAACTTGTGCATATTCTGGTAAGTTATATTGAGGTGCTTTTTTAGCAGAAAATTGATTTCTGAAATCATTTTCAGGATTCAGATCTTGATAGGTTTCAGTTTTAGAAATATCCAAATCTAAGCTTAATTTCTTGTTGATGAAATCAATTGTTTTTAGATTAAAATCTAAAAGAAATTTCTCTTTTTGTTCTAAAATTGGAATAATTTCATCTTCATAATATTCAAAATATGGAGAACTTTGATAAGCTGATTTTAACGATTTGATGTGTTCTTTTTGCCAATCATATTCATAAGAAGGTTGCAAATCTTTGAACAAACGTGTTCCGTTGTGTAAAATTGGAATATTCAACATTAATTTACCATTTGCGCCCAAAATATACATGCGGTTACGGTAAGTTTGCTTTTGAAAATTTTCTTGAACTTCGATATCCAAAGTTTGGCTTTTTACCATTTCTGCATAGTAATCAATCGGTCCAAAATAAAAAGCTGCAAACGTATTTTTCATTCTATTATTTTATATGGAAATGTGCATTACAAGTAGCTTATAATGCACATTTATAGTGTTGTTAATTTTATAATTTAGAGGATTTTAATCACTCTTTTTATTAATATTTGTTCTTCTTTTTCTCTTTACGAGCTTTTACAATATCATATCCAATCCAACCAATTAAGGCAATTAGAACATAAATTCCGTAAGAAGTTTTGTCAGGATTATCATTATTAATTGATGTAAAGAAACGATTCCAAATAAATTTCTTAGGAGCAGCAGGCTCGAACATTCCGTTCATATTTGCCCAAATCATAATTGGACGACCAATAATATGATCTTCTCCAACATAACCAAAGAAACGTGCATCTAATGATTGATTTCTGTTATCACCAACCATAAAATAGTAATTTTGTTTGATTTCGTATTTATTTGTTTTTTGATCATTGATAAATACATCAAACTTACCGTTTGTAGAATCAACTCTTAATGTATTGTTTTCATAGCGACGAATAATGTTAATATATTGCGCTAAAGTCTCTTTGTTAACATCAACTACATCACCTTTTTTCGGAATGTATAAAGGTCCGTATTGATCAGGATTCCAGTTTTTGTTTACTGGAAAAATAGTGTTTGTACTATCAATTTTTCCATTTACAATATGTTCCGTTTTTTCACCTACAGGTTGTAAAATAGGTTCAACAGAAACTACATTTGCATTAGATTTCATTGCTGTAACATGAGCATCAGTCAAAGCTGCAAATTGATAAATAAATGTTCCGTCACCTTGTTTTGCAGCATTATAATCTGTACTTATGATTCCGAAATTATCGTATAATAATTTATCACTGAAAGGAGTTTTTACAACAACTGTATAAGCATGCTGAACTTGTGCATCTTTTTTCGGAATGAATTTTTTATCGTTTACATATAAAACTCCATTACGAATCTGTACAGTTTCTCCTGGTAAACCAACTAAACGTTTTACATAAGCATCTTTACGATCGATCGCATTGTAAATAGAATCTGTAGGATAGTTGAAGACAACAATATCATTCGATTTTAAATCTCTCCAACCTGGAATACGCATATAAGGTAGGCGAGCTTTGTCGATAAAACCATCTCGGTAAATAAATTCTGAGAATGGAATTCCGATTGGTGTCATAGGAACACGCGCTCCATGACTTACTTTTTCTACAAATAAAGCATCACCAATTTTGATTGTATTTTCCATCGATCCTGTTGGAACAATCATTGGTTGAATAAACCAGTTATGAACCAAAGTTGCTAAAACAAGGGCAAAAATTAAGGAAGAAACAAATGTTGGTTTGCGTTTTTCTGGACCTAAATATTTTGGATTATCAGAATAATTAACCGCAAAAATGTATAAACCTAAAGTCAAAACCATAATGACTTTGTCTTTTGTTTCAATTTTTCCGTAAGAATCTCCTAAATCAACAAAGAATACTAACCAAAAAATAGGACCAACAATTGGCAAATAAAATAGAATAATCCACCATTTTGGACGATGGATAATTTCTAAACCTTTCCAGATATTTAGAAAAGGAATATAAGCTTGAATTGCTTGCTTTCCAGCATTTTTATATAATTTCCAAGTTGCAGCTCCAAAGATTATATTGGCAATAATAAAACCAATTAACCAGTAAATTAGTACATGCATAAGTTTTTGATATTTAGTATTTTAATTTAGTTCAGTTCAAGTACATCTTTCATTGTGAAAACACCTTGTTTATTCCAAATCCATTCCGCAGCAATCACGGCACCTAAGGCAAAACCTTTGCGAGAATGCGCCGTATGAGAAATCTCAATAGTATCTACATCAGAGTTATATTGTACGATATGTGTTCCGGGAACATCCTCGATTCTTTTTGCTTCAACTGGAATAATGTCTTTTGCTTTTTCGTCCATCGACCAAGAATTATATGTTGAATTGTCAATAATTCCTTCTGCAATTGTAATCGCTGTTCCAGAAGGTGCATCAAGCTTTTGTGTATGATGAATTTCTTCTAGATTAATTTGGTATTCGTTACGATATTTATTCATCATTCGAGCTAAAATAGAATTTAATTCGAAGAATAAATTAACGCCCAAACTAAAGTTAGAAGCATATAAAAAAGCGGTGTTATTTGAAATTGCTAAATGATTAATTTCTTCTTGTTTATCTAACCATCCTGTTGTTCCACAAATTGTTGCGATTTTATTTTCAAGTAATACTTTAAGGTTGTCGTAAGCGAATTCTGGTCTCGAAAATTCTATTGCAACTTCAACATTATTTAATTCTTCCGCAAGTGGAGTACGAGATATTTTAAGTACAACTTCGTGTCCGCGTTGAATTAAAATTTCTTCAATGGCTTTTCCCATTTTTCCGTATCCTATTAATGCAATTTTCATCTGTAATTTCTAAAATTTTAAGTTAAATGCCAATCCTAAAACTGGCTCTAATGTCATTTCATCTTGAATGACTGTTGGTTTGAATGACATTTCTGTGTCATTACGAACTGTGAATAAATGCGCATCAACAGTAGCATCTACAATATTTAATAAATAAGCTAATGCAGTTAAAGCGACACTATAATCGCGTTTGCGTTTGTAATCATCTTGAATAACTGCCAATTGCTCCGCAGATAAAATTCCTGTGAATTCGTTTGGTGTTCCTTCTCTTACCGCAATATAAGCTTTTCGGTATTTTTTGTACAAATTATTGTAATAAATCGTGAAACCTGTTCCTGTACCTACTAAACCAAGCGCAATAGGTGCTTTTAACCATTTTTTGTTATACAATTGTCCAGCACCAGGTAAAATAGCCGAATACAAAGAGGCTCTAATTGGACTTTTCTCCATTAATGCTTCTTTAGTTACGCTCATTGTATCGTTTACAATAGCATTATTTTCGACAACGACTAAAGAGTCCGTTTTAACTTGACCGAAAGCAAACGTCGAAGAGATCGTTAATCCAAGTAAGAATGCTTTAATTTTCATTTAAAAATTTTCTTAATCGTTCAAACTCATCATCAGAAGTAAAATTCAAAATTATTTTACCTTTTCCATTATTTGCACGTTTTATTTCAACTTTCGTATTCAATGAATTTGAAATAGAACTTAATGCTTCTTTGTACTGAGAAGGTAATTCATTTGTTGCTTTTTTCTCAGGTTTACCTTCTTTTATCGATTTGATTAAACGTTCTGTATCGCGAACAGATAAATTGTTTTTGACAATTTTTTCGTAAATATCAAATTGTAAATCAGTATCATCAATAGCCATCAAAGCGCGACCGTGTCCCATTGAAATCATTCCGTCACGAATTCCTGTTTGGATAATTGGGTCTAATTTTAATAAACGCAAATAATTGGTAATAGACGTTCTGTCTTTCCCAACACGTTTACTTAATTCTTCTTGTGTTAACTTGATTTCATCAATCAATTGTTGGTAAGAAAGCGCAATCTCGATCGCATCTAAATCTTGACGCTGAATATTTTCGACCAATGCCATTTCCAGCATTTCTTGGTCATTTGCTAAACGTACATAAGCTGGAATTGTTTTTTTACCAGCTAATTGTGAAGCGCGAAAACGTCTTTCACCAGAAATCAATTCATATTCACCAGTTGGTTTTTTACGAATCGTAATCGGTTGAATAACGCCTAATGTTTGAATAGACGAAACCAATTCCTCTAAAGCTTTTTTATCGAAATTAGTTCGTGGCTGCCAAGGATTCGCGGTGATTTTTTCTAAATCTATTTCCAAAATGTTTCCAACCAATTTCTTTGCACCTTCATCTTGTGCTGTTTTTACAGTTGGTTCATCCTTTAATAGAGCAGATAATCCACGTCCTAAGCGATTATTTTTGTTTGGCTTTGCCATTTTATTTAAACTGTATCGTTGTTGTTAATTAAAAATTCACGCGCTAAATTTAAGTAATTTTCTGCACCTTTACTTGCTGCGTCGTACTGAATAATTGTTTCGCCAAAACTTGGTGCTTCTGACAAACGTACATTTCGAGTAATAATTGTTTTGAAAACCATTTGCGGAAAATGATTGTTCACTTCGTCTAATACTTGATTAGAAAGGCGTAAACGCGAATCATACATCGTCAACAATAAACCTTCAATATCCAGTTCTTTGTTGTGATGTTGTTGAATTCCTTTTATCGTATTTAATAATTTTCCTAAACCTTCTAATGCAAAATATTCGCACTGAATAGGAATAATCACAGAATCTGCAGCTGTAAGCGCATTCAAAGTAATTAAACCAAGTGAAGGCGCGCAATCTATAATAATATAATCATATTGATCTTTGATTTCTGATAGCGCGTTTTTTAACATGTATTCGCGGTTCTCGTAATCTACAATCTCAATCTCGGCAGCAACTAAATCTAAATGAGCAGGCATCAAGTCTAGGTTTGGCGATTCTGATTGTAAAATAGCTTTGCTCGCAAGCACTTCATTTTCCAATACTTCATAGGTTCCAGCTTCGATTTCATCCAAATCAAAACCCAAACCAGATGTTGCATTTGCTTGCGGATCTGCGTCAATTAATAAAACTTTTTTCTCTAAAACACCTAATGAAGCGGCAAGGTTTAACGAAGTTGTCGTTTTACCAACACCACCTTTTTGGTTAGCAATAGCAATAATTTTACCCATAATTTACGTTCAAAACGATTTCAAAAATACAATATTTAACCTTGCTAAACCTTAAAGAAAAAATAAATTTTTGAATAATTGTTGAATATTTGTTTTACATCATAAAACATCAGTTCTGTAAAGCTAAATTTTAATATTATTTTATCTTTTTAACAGAATTAAAAAACTTATATTTGCGACAAGTATTTTTATAATTTTTTTAATAAAAAAAGTTGATGAGTTTTAACCTTTTATTCGAAAGCGTTGAGAATAGAAAGAGCTTTAACGCAGTAGTTTTAATGAATAGAAACGAATTTAAGAATTATTCTTTCCCCTTATTGCTTCGCAATGTATATTATGCGATACGTCTGTAATACCCTAATTTTTTTGCAAAATTTTTAGAATTATTAAACACACGTAACATTTATAAAGCATAATGAAAACTAAATACATAGATTTAATCACGCAATCATTTGACTTTCCACAAGATGAATTTGAATTAGATGGAGAGTACTTAAAATTTAATGGAATTGACCTAAAAGCTTTGGTCGAAGAACATGGAACACCATTAAAATTCACATATTTGCCTAAAATTTCGCAAAACATTCAGAAAGCGAAAGGTTGGTTCGAAAAAGCGCGTGAAGAGTTAAACTATGAGGGAACTTACAATTATTGTTATTGTACAAAAAGTTCTCACTTTCGTCACATTTTAGGTGAAGCATTAAAAAACGATATTCACATTGAGACATCTTCTGCATTTGACATTAATATTGTCGAAAATTTGATTGGAGAAGGTTTGATTACAGACGATCAGTATGTTGTTTGTAACGGTTTCAAGCGTGAGGAATATGTAGAAAATATTGCTCGTTTGGTAAATAGCGGACATCGTAAAACAATCACAGTGATTGATAATTACGAAGAAGTTGATTTGTTTTCAGAAGCAATTGAAGGTGATTTTGAAATCGGAATTCGTATTGCATCTGAAGAAGAGCCAAAATTTGAGTTTTATACCTCTCGTTTAGGAATTGGGTACAAGGATATTGTACCGTTTTATCAAACAATGGTAAAACCAAATGAACGCATTAAACTGAAAATGCTTCATTTCTTTATCAATACAGGAATTAAAGACAATTCATATTATTGGAATGAGTTGACAAAATGTTTGAGAGTTTATGTAAACCTTAAAAAAGTTTGTCCAGAATTAGATAGTTTGAATATTGGTGGTGGATTCCCAATCAAAAATTCGTTGAATTTCGAATATGATTACGAATACATGGCGAAAGAAATCTTGTTGCAAATTAAAATGATTTGTGATGAAGAAGGAATTGCTGTTCCAAATATTTTTACAGAATTTGGTTCGTTTACAGTTGGAGAAAGTGGAGGAGTAGTCTACAAAATTCTTTATCAAAAGAAACAAAATGATAAAGAGTATTGGGATATGATCGATTCTTCTTTTATGACAACTTTGCCAGATGCTTGGGCAATTTCGAAACGATTTGTAATGTTGCCAATTAACCGTTGGTACGATAAGTATGAACGTGTATTATTAGGAGGTTTAACATGTGATTCTGATGATTATTATAACTCAGAACAGCATGTAAATGCCATTTATCTTCCGAAATATGATCAAGCAAAACCATTGTATATCGGTTTCTTTAATACAGGAGCTTACCAAGATAATATTAGTGGTTTTGGTGGAATTAATCACTGTTTAATTCCTCAGCCCAAATATATTTTGATTGACGAAAATTATGAAGCAAAAGTATATTCAGAAGAACAAACGCATCAAGATGTGTTGAATACTTTGGGATACAAATAATTGAATTTTAAATAAATAAAATACAAATAAAATGAGTAAAGGACCAATCAGTCAGTTTATAGAACATAACTATAGACACTTTAATGCAGCTGCTTTAGTTGACGCTGCAAAAGGATATGAGCAACACTTGTTAGAAGGTGGTAAAATGTTAATTTCTTTGGGTGGAGCAATGTCTACTGCTGAATTAGGAATTTCATTAGCTGAAATGATTCGCCAAGATAAAGTGCACATCATTTCTTGTACAGGAGCAAATTTAGAAGAAGACGTAATGAATTTAGTTGCGCATTCACACTATAAAAGAATTCCAAATTACCGTGATTTAACGCCAGAGGAAGAGCGCGAATTGTTAGATACGCACTTCAATCGTGTTACAGATACTTGTATTCCAGAAGAGGAGGCTTTTCGTCGTTTACAAGAGCATTTAGAGAATGTTTGGCATGCTGCTGAAGAAAAAGGTGAGCGTTATTTACCACACGAATTTTTATATCAAGTTGTAAATTCTGGAGTTTTAGAGCAATACTACGAAATTGATCCGAAAGATTCTTGGATTGTTGCTGCAGCTGAGAAAAATTTACCTATCGTTTGTCCAGGTTGGGAAGACTCTACAACAGGAAACATTTTTGCGTCTAACGTAATCAAAGGTAATTTAAAAGCGTCTACAGTAAAATCTGGAATTGAATACATGATTTACTTAACAGAGTGGTATCGTGCTAATTCTGATGGTAAAGGTGTAGGTTTCTTCCAAATTGCTGGTGGTATCTCTGGAGATTTCCCAATTTGTGTTGTTCCAATGATGTACCAAGATTTAGAGTGGACAGATGTTCCTTTCTGGGCATATTTCTGTCAAATTTCTGATTCTACAACATCTTACGGATCTTATTCTGGAGCAGTTCCAAATGAGAAAATTACATGGGGTAAATTAGATGTTGATACGCCAAAATATATGATAGAATCTGATGCGACAATCGTAGCGCCATTGATTTTCAACTATATTTTAGGAAACTAATCAATAGAATATTAAGCATAAAAAAAACCACTTCAATTGAAGTGGTTTTTGGTTTTATATTGTTCAGATAATTAATCTTTCATTGCTTCACCAGCTTTTCTATGTGTAAATTTTCCATAGATATGTCTTCTAGCAAAACGGCTTGGAGAGTCAGAATTTACCATTTTGATGTACGTGTTTTTAGGAACACCAAAATACTCGTAATGATTTCCATCTAAATGTTCTACTTTCAAAATTTGTTCATCCATATAAAAATCATGAATGTTAGATTTTGCAGTTGTAATCGTATATTCTTCTTTGTTTTTTTCGTGCGTTTCAGGATTAATACTTACTAAAAAGTGGTATGCTTCGATCACAACTTTACTTTTTTCTTCAGCTTCTATTTTACCTGCTTCGTCGTTGATAAATTTATCAGGATGCGCATCTTTCATCGTATTTCTGTAAATTGTTTTCAACTCTTTTAGAGTTACATTTTTATCAACTCCAAGTAATTTTCTGTGTTCTACAACGCTTTTCATAATTATAATCCTTTTTTCGGAGTGCAAAAGTACGGATTATAAATCACGAAATGCGCTTAATATCCATAAGTTTCGTTAAGGTTATGATAAATAATTTTCTTTTTGTTGAGAATTTGATATTCAATTCCAATACTATCCTTGTTTATAGAAATCAGTTTAGCTTGCTGAATAGGTTCGTTTTCGTATTCATATAGCTTTGGATCATCAGAATTAATATTTAATGTTTCAGAAACAATATCACTATAATCTGGTCTCGCGATATTGTTTGATTTTTCTAAAATAGGAAATTTAGATTCAGAATTATAGATATAAGCACGTTTCATTGCCATAACTTTTTTCGTAACTACTATTTTATATTCATCGTTTACTTTAATGGTTTGAATTGTATTCATATTGAATAAAAAACTAACGATAGATAGAAACGGAATTGCCATTGGTAAAATGCTCAATCCAACTAAAGCAAAAAGTAAAAAACCATAAATTTTGATATAGATAATTTTCCAAAATTTAATAACGATGTAAAAGGTGAAGATAATCGAAGTCCAAGCAAGAATATGATAGGTATATTCTCCTTTTAAATTCAAACCCATAAGGTTTAAACTCAATAAAAATAAAATGAGAACAACTGAAGAAATGATGTAGATTTTGAGTGATTTTGGCATTTAGGTTATGATTTATTTTTTCGAATATACATTATTTATATGATTTAATCGTTTTGTGTTAAATGAATTATCTCGAATATTTTTGTAATTTTAAACAAGCTAACAACAAACAAAATAAGTATGAAATTGAAAGACGTTCCTGAATTGAAAAATTCTATTTTAGATCTTCCTTCAAAAGAAAAAGATAAACTTCTTTTGCGTCTTATCAATAAAGATGAAACTTTAGTAGAACATTTGCATTTTCAATTATTAGAGAATGAAAATGATTTGCAAGATCGTGTAAAAAATATTTATGAAAAGATTGATTTGCAGTTTAAAAAGTCTCATCACTTAATTAATCAGATTAATATAAATAGAAGTCATCGTCAATTGTTGTTGACGTTAAAAACATTGAGTGGAATTGTGAATTATCATGTTCAAATTACGAAAGATAAAGTGTCAGAATTTGAATTGAGAAAATATATCATTCAAGAATCTTTTAGTCGTTATCCTTATCTTTTTGAAACTTATACAACAGGAGATAATGCAGAAAAATTATACAATTATCAACACGGGAGATTGAAATTGATTTTTTCTATTTTTAATAAATTTCATGAAGATTTAAAATTTGATTACCAGAACGATATTGATGAAATTAATACTTTTTTAAGAAAAACTCCTATAAATTTTAAACTTCAATAGTTCTTTTAAACAAAAGGTTGCTTATCTAATATTGTATAAAATAATAATTAAATTTACTATAATTGACTTATTATTAATTGGTTTGGTCTATTTTTTGTTAGTCTTAAAAATAGTGGATTAACAAATTATTAATTTAATTTATTGTTAAATAACGAAAAAAGTATAGTTAGTTCTGTGTAAACCGAACTAACTATTTTATATTTGCATGGTTTTGTAGATTATACACATTATGAATATAAAAAATCAAGCATGTAATTCGGATCTTTTTTGCAGCTTTAGTGCTTTTTTGGAGAGAACTTACAGTTTTCCTCCATTGACAGCTAAGTTGCAAGCATACATGATTTTAGAGTCTGATGAGGAAGGATTCACGTTTGAAGAGCTTCTTGAGATTTTTAATGTTAGTAAAAGTTCCTTATCAAACTCTATTAACTACTTACTATCGATGAAACACATCGAGTACATAAATAAAATTAACTCTAGAAAAAGATATTTTAGATTAAATTTTAATTATTTGACAGAGAAATTAGATTTTTTGTTTGAAATGATTTCTCAAGATATAGGTTATACAAATCGAATAAAAGAACATAAACTAGCGAATAATACGCTTTCTAAAAATGTTGAAAATAGAGTAGTTGATATCTATTTGGAACATCTTAATCAAACAAAAGTGATATTAGACGAAACAATACAAAAAATAAATAAAATTCAACTAGAAAATAAGTAAAAGTAATATGAAAAACGTTAACGTTATAATGGTTGGTGCTTTGGCAATAGCTTTGAGTTCTTGTGGAAAGAAAGACAATGCTGCTGCTCAACAAGCACAAGGTCCAACACCTTATCCGGTAGTTGATGTGCCTACGAAAGTGGTGACGAGTTATGATGAATACCCTGCAAATATTCAAGGTATCGTAAATAATGATGTTCGTGCAAAAATCCAAGGATACATTACAGAAGTTTATGTTGATGAAGGCCAATATGTACAAGCTGGTCAGCCTTTGTTCAAATTAGAAACAAATGTTTTAACTCAAAATGCGGATGCTTTAAAATCTGGTGTTGGTGCTGCGCAAGCTAATGTAAAAGCGGCTCAGGCTAATGTAAGTGCAGCGCAGGCGGCAGTGCAAGCAGCTCAAGTAGAGGTGAACAAATTAACTCCTTTAGTACAAAAAAACATTATTAGTAATGTACAATTAGAAACTGCAAAAGCTAATCTAGCAAAAGCGCAAGCGAGTTATAATCAAGCTGTAGCTGCTAAGTCTCAAGCGCAGGCTGGTGTTACTCAAGCGCAAGCAAGTTACAAAGGAGCTCAAGCAAATGTTGACTATTCTGTTGTAAGAGCACCTATTAGTGGAGTAGTTGGTTCTATTAATTCTCGTCAAGGGACATTAGTTGGTCCTACGGATCAAGTTCCAATTACTACAGTTTCAAATACAAGTAGAGTATATGCTTATTTCTCAATGAATGAGAGAGATTATTTAAATTTTATTTCAAAAACTGAAGGAACAACTTTAAAAGATAAATTAAACAAAATTCCAGCAGTAGAATTAGTATTAGCTAATGGAGATGTTTATCCTGAAAAAGGTAAAATACAAACTGTAACTGGTCAAATTAATCCAACAACAGGTACAATTGATTTCCGTGTAACGTTCAATAATGAAGCTAAGCTTTTGGCAAATGGTAACTCAGGACGTATTCGTGTTCCAAAAACTTATGTTGATGTATTGGTTGTGCCAGAGGCTGCAACATTTGAACAACAAGGTATGACTTATGTTTACAAAGTAACAAAAGATACAGCTTACGCAACTCCAATTACTGTTGTAGAAAGAGCTAACAATATGGCAGTTGTAAAAGACGGAGTGAAAAAAGGTGATAAAGTTGTAGCACAAGGTGTAGGTAAATTACGTGATAAAACAGCTGTTAAACCAACTCCAGCAAACTTTGATCAAATCGTAGAATCGACAAAAACGGTATTCTAAATTGTAAATAGATATGTTAAAAAAGTTTATTGAAAGACCCGTACTATCTACGGTAATTTCTATCCTTATATTGATATTGGGTATACTGGGGCTTATATCGCTTCCGGTAACACAATATCCAGATATTGCACCCTCTACTGTAAAAATTTCAGCTTCGTATCCCGGAGCGAATGCAAAGACAGTAATGGAGTCTGTAATTATTCCGATAGAGGAACAGGTGAACGGGGTTGAAGGAATGGATTATATTTCTTCTACTGCCTCTAATAACGGTTCTGCTTCTATCGATGTTGTATTTAAACCAGGTGTAGATGGAGATATCGCACAGGTAAACGTACAAAACCGTGTGGCACGTGCTACACCATTATTACCTTCGGAGGTAACTCGTTCTGGGGTTGTGACACAAAAACAACAGACATCAGCATTGATGTATGCTTCGTTTAGTTCAACAAACCCTAAATATGATGAGATTTATCTTCAGAATTATTTGAACATCAACATTATTCCAGCCTTAAAACGTGTAAACGGTGTAGGGGATGCAACTGTATTTGGTGCGATGACTTATTCTATGCGTATTTGGTTAGATCCTTCTCGTATGGCAAGTTATGGTTTAGTTCCTTCTGAAGTTTCTGCAGCTTTATCACAAGAATCTTTAGAGGCTGCAGCTGGAGCTTTAGGGCAAAATGCTGGACAATCTTTTGAGTATGCAATTACATATTCTGGACGTTATAAAACAGAAGATCAATATCGTAATATTGTTATTAAATCTTTACCAAACGGACAGGTTCTTAGATTAAAAGATGTAGCGAATGTAGAATTTGGTGCTCAATCTTATGCAGGACGTTCTGCAATGGATGGAGATCCTTCTGCTGTATTTGCTGTTTATCAAACGCCAGGATCTAATGCACAAGAAATTATTGTAAACTTAAGAGCTGAGTTAGAAAAAGCTTCTAAATTATTACCAGAAGGAGTTTCTTACACTATCTTAATGGATACAAATACATTCTTAGATGCGTCTATTTCTAAAGTTGTTCACACAATGATAGAGGCGTTTATCTTAGTATTTATTGTTGTATATATTTTCTTACAAGATCTCCGTTCTACATTAGTACCATTGATTGCGGTACCAGTGTCTATTATTGGTACATTCTTTTTCCTTAATTTGGCAGGATTCTCGTTAAACTTATTAACGTTATTTGCCTTAGTACTCGCCATTGGTATTGTGGTGGATGATGCCATTGTTGTTGTGGAAGCCGTGCATGCTCGAATGGAGTCTCATCACGAAGCTCCTATGGATGCAACGAAAAATGCGATGGATGAAATTTCTGGAGCGATTATCTCAATTACATTAGTAATGTGTGCGGTGTTCGTACCAGTAACATTTATCTCAGGACCTACCGGAGTATTCTACAAACAATTTGGTATTACTTTAATTGTTGCCATTTTAATTTCGGCATTAAATGCCTTGACATTATCTCCAGCATTGTGTGCTTTATTCTTAAAACCACATCAAGAAGGAGAGCAAAAACGTAACTTTATTCAACGATTCTTTGATGCTTTCAATGCTTCATTTGATCGTATGACACATAAATATGGTAATTCATTCAAATTTTTAATTAAACACAAATGGATTTCATTCTTATTAATTATTCTTAGTGGAGTAGGAATTTGGGGTATTGGAAAAATGATGCCAACAGGTTTCGTACCAACTGAAGATAACGGATTTATTATTGGTAATATCGAATTACCAGCGGGTGCTTCTATGGACCGTGTGTATGAAGTTGAAAAAGAATTCCAGAAAAAAATTGAAAAAATTCCTGGATTAGATAAAGCAACAATTATCTCAGGTAACTCTATTATTTCTGGAGCTGGTTCTAACTATGGTATGATGTTCATTAAATTGAAACCATTCGAAGAACGTACAACAGATGCTTTATCAGTACAATCAATCATTGGACAATTATTTGGTGCTGCAGCACAAATTCCTGATGCTCAAATGATTTTCTTCCAACCACCATCAATTCCAGGTTTTAGTATGTCTTCTGGTTTCGAATTGAAATTATTAGATAAAACAGGTGGAGATATTGCTGATTTTGATAAAGTTGCTAAGGAATATATTGGTGCTTTAATGCAACGTCCAGAAATTATGTATGCTCAAACTTCTTTAAATACAGGTTTCCCTCAATACGAAATCGATGTTAATATTGAAAGAGCAAAACAATCTGGTGTTTCAGTAAGTTCTATTTTCTCAACTTTACAAGGATATATTGGAGGATTATATGCAGCTGACTTTACACGTTTTGGTAAACAATACCGTGTGTACATTCAAGCTTCGCCAGATGATCGTATCAATGAAACAAGTTTAAATAAAATGTTCGTGAAAACGGATGCAGGTTCAATGACACCAGTTTCACAATTTGTGACTTTAAAACGTGTATATGGTCCTAACTCTGTTAACCGTTTCAACTTATTTACATCAGCTAATATTACAGGAGCTGTAAAACCAGGATTCTCTACAGGGGATGCAATTACAGCAATTAATCAAGTTTCTGAACAAACATTATCTACTTCTTACGGAACTGACTTTACAGGTCTTACTCGTGAGGAGATTAATTCAGGTTCTCAAACAGCAATGATTTTTGCTTTATGTATCGTATTCGTGTACTTTATTTTATCTGCACAATATGAATCTTATGTTTTACCATTCGCAGTATTATTATCTGTTCCTTGTGGTATGATGGGTGCATATTTATCTCAATGGTTAGCTGGATTAGAAAATAATATTTATTTCCAAATTGCCTTAATCATGTTGGTTGGTTTACTCGCCAAAAATGCCATTTTGATTGTAGAGTTTGCATTACAAAGACGTGTACACGGAATGTCAATTATTCAGGCAGCTATAGATGGAGCGAAAGCTCGTTTACGTCCAATTTTGATGACATCTTTTGCCTTCATTTTAGGATTAATGCCATTAGTATTTGCAACAGGTGTATCATCTGCTGGTAACCGTTCTGTAGCAACAGGAGCAGCATTTGGTTTATTAGTAGGTACAATTTTAGGTTTATTTGTTATTCCAGTATTGTTTGTTATTTTCCAAACATTACAAGAAAAAGTTAAACCAATTAAATTTGATCGTCCACAAGAAGAAATTGAACATAATAATTCAATCTAAAAATGAAAAAGTACAGAATATTTAATATTACTTTAATCGCAGCTGGATTGTTTGCTGTTCAGTCTTGTTTCGTAGCAAAAGATTATCATCGACCTGAAGCTGTTGTAAATGAAGCAAATTTCAGAACAGATGTTATTGCAAAAGACAGTGCAAGTGTTGCAACTGTTTCTTGGAAACAAATTTTTACAGACACTCAATTACAAGCTTTGATTAATCAAGGTTTACAAAATAATTTAGATATACGTTCAGCACTGCAAAATATTGCAGTCGCTGAAGCGTATGCTAAACAAGGTAAAGCAGGTTATTTACCAACTTTATCTGTTGGGCCAAAATATACGTTTACAGAAAACTCTCGTAACACTCAGATTGGAGCGTTAATGTCAAAACGTGGACAAAGTCAATACGAGCTTTCAGGTAATTTAAGCTGGGAAGCAGATATTTGGGGTAAAATCAGAAGTAATCAACGTGCATCTGCTGCAACTTATTTGCAAACTATAGAAGCGCACAAAGCGGTAAAAACACAAATTGTTGCTTCTATTGCAAATGCGTATTACAACTTATTGGCTTTAGATGAGCAAAAAAGAATTTTAGATAAAACTTTAATCAACCGCGAGCAAAGTTTAGAAACAACGAAAGCTTTGAAAGAAGCTGGTAGTGTTACAGAAGTTGCAGTTAACCAAACAGAAGCGCAATTGTTCAATGTGAAATCATTATTGGTTGATGTTGAAAATGGAATTAAGATGAACGAAAATGTGATGAGTATTTTGTTAGGAACAAATCCTCAATCAATTAATCGTACAAACTTAGCTTCTCAAAAAATTGACGAAAAATTATCTGTTGGTGTTCCAGCTCAATTATTAGAAAATCGTCCTGATATCAAAGCTGCAGAGTTTGGATTGATGAACGCTTTTGAGAATGTTAACGTTGCAAATGCAAGTTTTTATCCTTCTCTTTCTATTACTGCTACAGGTGGGGTACAAGGAATTGATATCGATAAATTGTTTAGCGCGCAATCTTTATTTGCAACGGTGATCGGTAGCTTAACTCAACCTTTATTACAACAACGTAAATTGCGTACGCAAAAAGAAGTCGCTCTAGCAAATCAAGAAAATGCTTTGATTAATTATAAAAGCAAAATCTTAAATGCAAGTAAAGAGGTTTCTGATGCGTTATACACATACGATGCAGCAACGAAGAAAGCTGAATATAAACAAAAAGAATATCAATTATACAATCAAGCAATTACCTATTCTGAAGAATTGTTAAACTACGGTATGGCAAACTATTTAGAAGTAATTACAGCAAGAGACAATGGCTTAAATGCTGAATTGAATGTTGTTGATGCGAAATTATCATCTTTATCATCAATGGTCGAATTATATCGCGCTGTTGGAGGTGGATGGCAATAAGCAATTCTAATCTTAAGAAAAAAACCTCTCAAATATTTGAGAGGTTTTTTTATACTTCTATTTCTCTAAAACTTCGCAATGAATAATATTGTGAGAAGTTCCTACAAATTCTATTAACCAATTTTCAGTAGATTCTTCGATTCGATTTTCATCTTTCCAAATTTGATAATCAAATGAAATTGGAATTGAAACGAATTTACTCTTCGGATGCGAGGCAAGTTCACTCAAATCTTCTTCTATTTTTTGTTCCATTTCAAACAAATCTTTTGGTTTCGATTTATGGAAACTATAATAATCAATTGCGATTAATTCCAATACAATTTTATCGTTTGTAAATGTTTTCGCAAAATCAAATATCGTATGGAAAACATCATTCAATGTATGTTTATGGAACAAATGATGTTGCTCAAAATATTGTCCTAATCCCATCAAAAAATCAAAAATCGAATACTTTTGTGCAATATATTTCAGCGTTTCTGGCGTTCTTGGTTTGTTCCAATAAATCTCCAAAGCATTTTCTAAAGCCGTAATATTTTCTAAATCTTTTTCACTTAAAAAATCACTTTTGATAATTTGATAAGGCGGCATTGGATCAAAATGATAACCATAGTTTTCATATTTTTGACGAACTGGAGTCCCTTTCAGAAATTTCAGAAAACCTAATTGCAATTCAGGTGGATAAAGTTTGAAGGTTTCTTCGAAACTAAATTTCAAATCATCAATATATTCCAAAGGTAAACCAACAATCAAATCCAAATGCATCTCGATTCGATCTTTTAATTGATTGATAACATTTGACGTTTTTTCAAAATTTTGCTTGCGCGAAACTTCTCGATTACTTTGTTGATTAACGGTTTGAATTCCGATTTCGAAACGGAAAAGATTTTTTGGCACTTTTTCGTTGATGAATTTTATAATATCAGGATGAACAATATCTGCTGTAATCTCGAACTGAAAAACATTTCCTTCACGATAATGATCCAAAATAAATTGAAACAATTCAATCGTAAAATCTCGTTTTATGTTAAATGTACGATCCAGAAACTTGATTGTTTTCCCGTGTTTCATCAAATACAACAAATTTTCTTTGATGGTTTCCATCGGCAAATAGCGCATTTTATTGTCTAAACTTGCCAAACAAAACTCACATTTATAAGGACATCCACGAGAAGTTTCGATGTAACAAACCTTCTTTTCCAAATCCGCTGGATTATCGTATTGATAAGGATTTCGACCTTTTAATCGATTAATATCAAATTGAATATTTTGTACATTGTAAACAACTTCGTTCTCTTTTTTGTAAACTAAATTCGGTACATTTTCTATTGCGGGATAATTTGCTGCAAATTCCTCGAACGGAATTTCTCCTTCACCTACAATGATATAGTCGATATAATTATTTGCAATCACATCATCATATTCGTAACTAACTTCTGGTCCACCCAACAAAATTTTAGTTTCAGGAGAAATTTGTTTGATTCGTTTACAAACCTCTAACGTCTGCGTAATATTCCAAATGTAGCAACTAAAACAGATAATATCGTATTTAGCACATTTTTCTGCAACTTCATCAAAGTCAGATTTAATCGTGAATTCTTTCCAAAAAATATTTCCACGATGATGATTCAAATCGTACAAAATACGAATCGCCAAATTGAGGTGAATATATTTTGCGTTTAAAGTCGTTAATAAAATTGATGATTGCATAATGTGTTATTGATGTGCAAAAATAATAATTAAAAACCAATCGCTGTTCCGCCTAGTGAAACACTGGTTTTGTTATACTTTGTAGGCGTTTTTTTCTTTTTCACTTTGATTGAAAAAATAACAGGTTCTAATGGTAATTCGTTTTTCGTTTCAACATTACTAATTTTCATGATTTTGTCAAGACCTTTTGTAATTTCTCCAAAAACTGTAAAATCATGATCTAAACGAGGTTGTCCGCCATTTTTTAAATATTCAGCGCGTTGTTCTGCTGTAAATTTGATTCCTTTCTTCGCTTCTAAATTATCTAATTCTTGAGCTGTAATTTTCTTTCCAGTAACAAAATAAATTTGATTGTAATACGATGCTTTCTCTTTATTTCCATCTCGACCAGCGCCTAAAGCACCCATTTTATGAAAAGCTTTCGGATTAAATTCTGGTGCTAAACGAATCGGTTTTTGCTCTGGATGTTCGGCTTCTCGCGCCAAAATAGGGTCATCTAATTCTCCTCCTTGAATCACAAAATCTTTCACAACTCTGTTAAATTGTGCATTTGTATAAGTTCCTTTATTAATCTCACTCAAAATCAAATCGCGATGTTTGGGAGTGAAATCATATAACATTACATCAAATTTTCCGTAATTCGTTTTGAATTTTAAAGTATAGGTTTGCGCAGAAACAAAACTCGAAATTGAAAATCCAATTCCGAGAGCAATATTTTTTAATAATCGATGATTCATTGTAAATTTTCTTGTTCTAAAGATAACAACAAATATAGAAATCTGAATGATTTTAAGCTAAATTCATAATCATAATTAAGCTTCCAACTCCAATAATTACCCACAAAATAATAGCCATTAATAGAGGTTTGTAACCAATATTTTTCATCATTTTAAATGATAAACTTGTGCCGATTAAGAATAATGTAAGCGTAAGAGCAGCTTTAGATAGATCGATAATAATTGGACTAAATTGATGGACAAAAGGTACATAGGTATTCACACAAATAGCGATTAAAAATAGACCAATAAACCACGGAATATTAATTTTTGATGTGTTGTTTTTGAAAAACAATAAGGTTAAAAACGATAATGGAATAATCCAAAGTGCGCGAGCTAATTTCACTGTTGTAGCGATTTGTAAAGCTTCTTCTCCGTATTTACTTGCTGCTCCAACGACAGAACTTGTGTCGTGAATTGCGATAGCGCACCATAAACCAAATTCGTGTTGAGATAAGTTGAATAAATGTCCAAGCGGTGGGAAAATCAATAATGCAATTGAGTTTAATGTGAAAACTACTGCTAAAGCAACCGAAATTTGATTGGGTTTTGCTTTTGTAATTGGCGCGATTGCAGCGATTGCACTTCCTCCGCAAATTGCTGTTCCAGCGGAAATTAGGTAGCCTGTAGCTTTTTCAATTTTGAAGAGTTTGGTAAATAAAAATCCTAAAATCATCAACGTAGAAATACTTACAACGGTGAATACAATTCCTTCTTTTCCTGCTTGTATAGCCGAAAAAATATTCATTCCGAATCCTAAACCTACCACAGCAACTTTCAGTAAAGTGTTTGATACTTTTCGTGATTGTACTTCGTATGGATTTCCAAATATTTGCGCAACAACAAATCCTAAAACTAATGCGATAGGAGAGCTTATAAAAGGCATTAAACATAGAAATGCACAAATTAAAAAGATAACTTTTTGTGTAGTGAATTGTTGAAATAAGCCTTTTTCTGAATGTATAATTTTCATGATTTGAATAATTTTATGGTACAAATTTCTTGTACTTATTATTCAAAAAGAAATGATAAAAAGTAATCTATTATTACTTTAAGTTATAACTATTGCAAAAATTAATAAACAAATTCACCAATTTAGATTGATCACCTTCTGGAATGATAAAATTGAAATTACGTTCTATCACAAGGTTTTTAATGTCAATAATAGTTAAAGTTTGATTTTTAAGTTCTTGTAAAATAGATTGAATTGATAAAAACGCTAAAGCATCAGAATGTAACACATACGATTTTATACTTTCTGTACTTCCCAATTGAATTTCGATATTGAGTTCATTTAGCTTTATATTTTTCGATTTTAAAGCTAAATCAATGGTTTCTAAAGTTCCAGAACCAGGTTCCCGAAAAACCAACGGAATGTTCTTTAAATCATCTAATTTGATATTATTTTTGGTAAAAATAGAATGATTTTGACGAGAAACTAACACAATTTCATCTTTCATAAACGGAAAATAATGAAACGTTCTATTTTTGATTTGAGCTTCAATTAAACCGACATCGATTTTATGATTTCCTAATAATTCTTCAATTCTTTCAGAATTTTGAATCACCAAACTCAATTGAATTTCAGGAAATCTTTTTCGAAATTCTGCCAAAATAGGAGGTAATACATATTGCGCAATTGTCGTACTTGCACCCAAACGTAAAATTCCTTTTTGTTTTTCTTGTAATTGCCCAATTTCAAATTCTATTTTTTGATAAACAGAAAAAATTTCTTCTGTATATTTTAATAGAATTTCACTAGCTTTGGTCAATTTTATTTTCGTCCCATTTCGTTCAAATAACTTAATGTTAAGATTTAATTCAATTTCTTTAATGTGTTTTGTAACAGCTGGTTGTGTTATGTTTAATTCGTTTGCTGCTTTCGTGAAATTCAATCGTTTAGCAACCGTATCAAAAACTTTTAATCTAAAATCGAACATAAGAAATTATTGAAATAAGCTTAAATTGTATTGCTTTACCAAATCCAAAATCATATGATATCCAGCTGCGGAATTCCCATGTTCGTCAAGTGCAGGACTGAAAACGCCGATACCAATTTTGTTTGGAACGGAAACGGTAATTCCGCCACCAACGCCAGATTTACTTGGTAATCCAACGGTGCGAGAATATTCGCCACTAAATTCATACATTCCGGCAGTCAACATTTGCGATTGAATTAATTGTGAAACTTCCGCATTTTTATACGTTGTATCACCATCAAAACGTGTGCATTGATGCGCAAAGAAATAACCAATTTTAGCTAAATCTTCGGCAGTTACTTCGATAGAACATTGTTTGAAATAGTTGTTCAACTTTTCTTCATCACCTTCAATCAAACTATTATTTTTCATCAAATAAAACATTCCACGATTTTTGTGTCCCGTTTCTTTTTCAGAATTATAAACGGATTTGCTATAATCTATCGAATTATTTTTGGTGATGTAGCGAACCATTTCAAGGATTTTTTTGAAAGGAATTTCACCTTCACCCTCAATCATTGATGTCGTTAAAATTGCACCAGCATTCATCATCGGATTAAGAGGTTTCCCTGTCGTTTCGAGGTTTGCGTAATGATTAAATGGTTTATCCGTTCCGAAATAACCTATTTTAGAAAATACATTTTTTTCTCCTTTTTCCGTAACAGCAATCATTAACGCAATGATTTTAGAAATACTTTGAATTGTAAATTTTTGGTTGACATCGCCAACATTTATCACTTTGCCATTCTCATTAACCACAGAAAAAGCGATTTTATCCGCTTGCATTTTTCCTAATTCTGGGATATAATCGGCAACTTTTCCTTCTTTGTAAAAAGCTTTATTTCTCTCAAGAATATCGTTTAATGTTTTTTCATTAATCTGTAAACTTCTCGAACTATTTTTTGACATATTTTGTCCATAAACAGTTTGATTAATTGGATTAAAACATGTTAAAGTAAGACTTAGAAGTAATGTTGAGAATGTATATCGTTTCATTTTATTTGATGTAAAACACAAACTTAAAAAATATTTGGTTGATTCGCCGAGATAAAATAGTTTTATATAAAATGTAGAATCTAAAATTTATAAAAAAATGAAATATTTCGTCCTATTGTTATCGAGTTTGTCTTTTGCGCAAACCTATCAAGTGATTAATGAGGAAAATTCGTCTGTTAGTTACCGAGGTTTGGCTTTTCAGGATGCAAAAACGTTTATTGTTTCTGGCTCAAAAAATACAATTGGTAAAACGATAGATGGTGGTAAAACATTTAGTTGGATTAATCCCAAAGTTGTAGAAAATAGAGATTTTAGAGATGTAGAGGTTTTAGGAAAAGATAATTATTTGGCTTTAGGAATTGATTCTCCTGCTTATATTTTGCAATCGAAAGATGGCGGAAAATCGTGGAATAAAGTGTATGAAAATAATGAAAAAGGTATTTTTTTAGATGCAATTTATGTGGATAAAACTTCGAAGAAAATTACTGTTTTAGGCGATCCAATGTCACCAGATAAACCATTTGTATTAACGTCTTCGATTACTGATCCTACAAAATGGGAAGTTGCTAAATCGCTTCACGGTCAACCTTTACGTCTAAAAAATCCGAAAGAAGCTTTTTTTGCGTCAAGTGGAAGTAATTTGTATGTAGATGCGAAGCAAACCTTGATTGCTACAGGTGGAGAGTTATCAAATTTGTACTATTATACGCCAAAAGGTGGACAAATGTACGTATTAGAGAAAACGAAAAGTTCTACTTCTGGAATTAATGGAATGGCTTATGACGCAACAAATAATGTAGGATATTTGGTTGGTGGAGATTTTACAAAACCAGAAGATTCGAGCTATAATTTCTATAAATTTAAGTTGACAAATGGTAAAATTGCTTTTCAAGATTCATGGAAATATCCAACAGGATATAAATCTGGCGTAACAATTATTTCAAAAGATAAAGTCTTGGTTTGTGGCTATTCTGGAGTGGATTATTCAGCAGATGGAGGACATAATTGGACAACTATTACACAAGATAGTTACAATACGTGTACAGTTTCGCCAGATAAGAAATATGTGATTTTGGTTGGGAATAAAGGAAAGATAGGAAAAGTTACGTTATAAAGATTTCTAACATTAAAATTAGATTAGAAATTGATTTTCAATTTTATAAATATTAGTTTCTTAGTAAATTTGAATAACCTAATACAATTCATAGTAAAGGGTGGTTAGTAGTTTTTTTAGTAAAAGTTCAGATATTTTTTATCTGAACTTTTTTCGTTAAAATTATTCTTAAAGTTGAGAATTAATTCTTCTTATGATTTCATAATCTTTAACTTTAATAAAATTCAATCTAAAAAAAATTCAAAATGAAAAGAAGTGCAAAAGCAGTTTGGAATGGTTCGGTTACAGAAGGATCAGGAACATTAACCACACAAAGTACAGTATTAGATAATACGCAATATTCGTTCAAAAGTCGATTTGAAGAAGGAGTAGGAACAAACCCAGAAGAACTTCTGGCAGCGGCTCATGCAGGTTGTTTTACAATGAAAACTTCTGCATTACTTGGAGACGCAGGTTATACAGCAGAAAAATTAGAAACCGATTGTAAAATTGTTTTTGAAGGAGGAAAAGTTGTTCGATCAGAATTAAGTTTAACAGCAAGTATTCCTTCGATTACAGATGAAGAATTTCAGAAAATAGCAAAAGAGGCAGAAGAAACCTGTCCGATTAGTGTTTCATTTAGTTTCGAAAAAGTGTTGATTTCTGCAGTTTTAGTTGAATAAATTGATAGAATCAAAATAGAAAATCCAACAAATTACTTGTTGGATTTTTTGTTATTTCAAAACTGGAATTTCGATGTAAGAATCGTGATAAATTCGTTGTGTTTGTTTCAAGAAATCTTTCGCAGTTGCTTCGTAAACATTCATAAATTGTTGCGGATTACGGTCGGCTAAAGGAAACCATGTATTCTGAACTTGAATCATGATACGATGTCCTTTCTTGAAAGTATGTCCAACATCTGGCATAGAATACGTCACGTTTGTTTTCTGATTAGGAACCATTGCTTCGGGTTTTTCAAAACTATTGCGGTATTTTCCTCGCATAATTTCGGCACGAATCAAATTTTGATATCCAGCTATCAATTTTCCATTATATTTTGGTATATCTTCAGGGAAAACATCAATCAATTTTACTACATAATCAGCATCTGTTCCCGTTGACGAAACAAATAAATGATTGATAATTGGACCTGTAATCGTCATATCTTCCGTTAAAATATCGGTTTGATAAACCATAACATCAGGACGAGTTGACGCAAATCGTTGATCATCGACCATATATTCTCGCGGACGACTTTCTAAAACACCACCTTGATACGGAACTGGATTATTTGGATCTGCTACATATTCATCAAAACTTACATTATTAGTCTGTTGAAAAGATATTTTTCCGTTAGCTTGTAAATACATTTTCTGCGTTGTCACATTCTTTGGAGGCCAAGTATCAAACTGTTTCCATTCGTTAGAACCTGTGATAAAAATTTGCGCTTCTGTTGGTTTGAAATTTCCTTTGTCTTTTAAATAATAATTGAAAAAAGGCAACTCAATTTGTTGTTGATAATATTCACCTGTTGGCGTTCCAAACTGCATATCACCAAATGTATCGGCTTTAGAGCGAACCCAACCACCATGAAACCAAGGTCCAGCTACCAAAATATTTGTTGCATTCGGATTTTGCTTTTCAATTGCTTTATAGGTTTCAAATGCACCATAAACATCCTCTGCATCAAAGAAACCACCAACCGTCATCACAGCAGGTTTCACATTGGTAAGATGCGGTAAAGGATTTCGATCTTGCCAAAATTGATCATAATCAGGATGCGCAAACAAATCATTGTAGAATTTGATATTATCTTGGAAATATTTATCCTTCAATTCCTTTACAGATCCGCCTTCTAAATAAAAACGGTAATTATCTTTGATTGGATATTCTAATGATTTTGGACCTTTATCTGGCGTAATTGGTTGCGGACGTTTCACACCAAATGACGACATAAATTTGAAAGAATCATTCAGAAATAAAACACCATTGTGATGAAAATCATCACCTAAAAACCAATTCGTAACTGGTGCTTGTGGCGAAACAGCTTTTAGCGTTGGATGTGAATTAACCAAACTCATTGTCGAATAAAATCCTGGATAAGAAATTCCATAGATTCCAGCTTTTTGGTTGTAATTTTTCATGTTTTTTGCCAACCATTCCAACGTATCGTAGGTGTCTGTACTTTCGTCTATTGCCTTTTTATTTTTCGTTTTATTAACTGGTCGTACATCTTCAAATTCGCCCTCGCTCATCCATTTTCCTCTCACATCTTGGTAGACGAAAATAAACCCTTCACGCATTTCTGCAGGGAAATTTCCAAGCGATTTTTTATACTCATTTGCTCCGTAAGGCGCAACTGTATAAGGCGTTCGATTAAGTAAAACAGGATATTTTTTGGTTTGATCTTTTGGCGTATAAATAGCTGTAAACAATTTCTTTCCATCTCGCATCGGAATTAATTGTTCAGTCTTTTCATAATACTCTCTAACATAGGCAGAATCTGCTTTTGCATCTTGCGCATAGCTAATCCCACTCATCAAAATAAGACTAAGTAGAGTGGCTTTTTGAGTAAATTTTTTCACGTGTTTATCAATTTTACAATACTATAAATGTAAAAAACTTTTAAATTTTACACTTATAAATCGAATTATTTTCTACAAATGATTTCAATATCGATAAAGTTTTAATTATTTTTTATGAATTCGAAAATTCGAACACTTTTTTTGACTAAATTAGTTAGCCAAAATCAATTGAAATGAAGTTAACTGCAAAAGCAACAATTCAAATTCAGAAACCTAAAAATGAAGTTTTTGATGCGATTGTTAATCCAAATAAGATGAATCAATATTTTATCGCTTCTTCTACGGGTGCTATCGAAACTGGAAAAATTGTTGAATGGAAATTCCCTGAGTTTGATGATATTTTTCCTGTAATGGGAGGCGATTTAAAACAAGATGAATACATTTCGTTTGATTGGAGTGGCGGTGTTGATGATATGTTGGTGGAAATTTTTCTTGAAAAAGGAGAAAATGATTCGACAATTGTCAAAGTCATTGAACATGAAATGAATGATGATGAAGCTGGAATTAAGCAATTGATGGGACAAACAGAAGGTTGGGCTAATTTCTTGGCTTGTTTGAAAGCTTATCTCGAATATGGAATTAATTTGCGCAAAGGTGCTTTTGATTTTATGAAACCTTAAAAATGAACAAAAGACATACGTATGATCACAATCGAAACAATAATAAATGCTCCAATAGATCAAGTTTGGAAAGCTTTTAATTCTCCTGAAGATATTGTAAAATGGAATCAAGCTTCTGATGATTGGCATTGTCCGAAAGCAGAAAATGATTTGCAAGTTGGTGGAAAATTAAAGAGTACGATGGCTGCGAAAGATGGCAGTTTTCAATTCGAATTTGAAGCTAAATATGATGAAATCATTCCAAATAAATTTATTCGTTATTACATTGCAGATGGTCGTAAGGTTGAAATTAATTTTCATGAAGAAAATAATTTAACCAAAATCACAGAAAAATTTGAACCAGAAAGTCAAAATCCTACTGAAATGCAACAACAAGGTTGGCAAGCTATTTTGAATAGTTTCAAAAATTATGTTGAATCAAATCGATAAAAATAGTAGAAGATGGAAGAAAATAAATCGAAAATTGGTCAAATGGTTTGGGCTGATTTAACTGTTGAAAATTCGACTGAATTAAAAGATTTTTACAAAGAAGTGATTGGTTGGGAAGTCAAAAATGTTGCGATGAAAGATGGCGAAGAAGAATACAATGATTATGCAATGATGTCTTCTCCAGAAAATGCGGCTGGTGGAGTTTGTACGAAACGTGGTATGAATAAAGGAATTCCTTCGCAATGGATTATGTACATTAGTGTAGAAAATGTTGCGGAAAGTTTACAAAAAGCGTTGGAAATGGGAGGGAAATCTATTCATGAGATTAAAAATAAAGAAGGAAATCTTCAATTTGCAATTGTAGAAGATCCTGCTGGAGCTGTTTTTGGATTAGCAAATGCTTAAAATATGAAAAAAGTATCGTTTACAGAAGTAATTTATGCGCAGCCTAAACATGTGCATAAAGTAATGATTGCGCCAGATTCGTATAAAATTTGGACGAAATCGTTTAGTGAAACTTCAGATTTTAAAGGAGATTGGTCCGAAGGTTCTCATGTTTATTTCACTTATGATACCGAGAAAGGTTCGGCAGCGATGATTGCTACAATAGATGAAAATATTATTGGAAAATCAATCAAAATGCGTCATATAGGAAAGCTGAATGAAGAAGGTCAAGAAATTTTTGATGGACCAGAAATTGATGCGTGGAAAAATACAGAAGAAACCTATAAAATGGAAGATGTAGAAGGTCATACACGATTAACCTGTTCGGTAGAAATAGATGATCAGGTTTTTCCAGAAGCTCAAGTCAGAGAAATGTGGATAAATGCACTGCGCAAGTTGAAAGAAATTTGCGAGGATTAATTATGATGGCAGATAATTTCACAACTATTGATGAATATATTCTTGGGTTTGATCAAGCTAAACAGGAGATTTTAGAAAACATAAGAAAAATTATTCACGAAACTGTACCAAGAGCAACAGAAACGATTAATTATAAAATGCCAACATTTCGTTTGAATGGAAATGTGATTCATTTTGCGATGTTTAAAAATCATGTAGGAATTTATCCTGGAGCTGAAACAATCGAACATTTTCAAAATAATTTAACCGATTATAAAACATCAAAAGGTGCAATACAACTTCCCTTGGATAAAGTTTTACCGAAGAAATTATTGAGAGAAATTGTGTTGTATAAAGTTAGTTTGATGAAAGATCAGAAAGCTGAAGAATGGACGAAATACAATGGTAATTGGGCAGAAGCGAATGAGAAAATTCAACAAGTTGTAAATGAAACGGAACTTGTAAAAGAGTTTAAATGGGGTGGAGATATTTATACGTTTAACAAGAAAAATGTGTTGGCATTTAGTGGTTTCAAAAATCATTTTGCGTTGTGGTTTCACAATGGCGTTTTCTTGAAAGATCAATATAAAGTTTTGGTGAATGCGAATGAAGAAAAAACGAAAGCTTTGCGTCAATGGAGATTTAATTCTGCCGATGAAATTGATGTCGAAAAAGTAAGAGAATATGTCTTAGAAGCGATTCAATTGGTGAAAGACGGAAAGGAAATAAAACCTCAAAAATCTGTACCAAAAGAAGTTGATGGGATTTTGAAAGAAACTCTAAATCAAAACAATAAATTATTTACTTCATTTAAAGCTTTAACTTCAGGAAGACAAAAAGAATACATCGAATATATTGATGAAGCAAAACAAGAGAAAACGAAAATTTCTCGCATCGAAAAAATAAAACCTATGATTTTAGAAGGAAAAGGTTTGAATGATAAATATCGAAAATAATGCAATATGAAGTCGCAAATTTAGAAGAATATTTAACGTCAATTCCAGTAGAAAGAAAAGAAGCTGTTGAGAAATTAATTAAAATTTTGGCAGATAAATTACCCACTGGTTTCGAGTTGCAGTTGAGCTATGGTCATCTTGGGTTTGTTGTGCCGCATTCACTTTATCCGAATGGTTATCATTGCGATCCGAAATCGCCGTTGCCGTTTATCAATATTGCTTCTCAAAAGAATTTTATTGCGTTATATCATATGGGAATTTATATGGATGATAAATTACTGAATTGGTTTGTTGATGAATATCCAAAATACTCAAAACGTAAATTAGATATGGGAAAAAGTTCTACTTACTCGAAAAAAATAAATCATGTCACAAATCGATAAATTTTTAAAAAAATTAGAAAAAAATAATAACCGCGAATGGTTTACAGAACATAAAGTTGAATTTGATACGGCGAAAGCGGAAGCAGATTCAATTTTCAATGCGATTTATCAACAATTAAGTAAAAAGGAAGAATTAGAACCGCTCAAAATTTATAGAATTTACAGAGATGTTCGTTTTTCTCACGATAAAACTCCTTACAAAACTCATTTTTCTGCGCAAACAGGTCGTAAAAAACCGCATAGTAGAGGTGGATATTATTTTCATATTCAACCTAATCATAATTTTATTGGTGTTGGTTTTTGGGGGCCAGAGCGCGATGATTTGCTTCGTATCAGAAAAGATATTGAAGTTTCGGATGAATTAGCAAAGATTTTGCAATCAAAAATGATTCAGAAAGAATTTGGAGAAATGCAAGGAGATGAAGTGAAATCTGCGCCAAAAGGTTTTTCTAAAGATCATGAACGAATTGAATTATTACGTAAAAAGCAATATTTATTTATCAAGAATTTCACGGATGAAGAAGTTTTAGCAAAAGATTTTCCGCTGAAAGTGGCGAAATCAATTCAAGTTCTTCAACCATTTTTAGATTATATGACCGAGGTTTTAACAACCGATGAAAATGGTCAACCATTATATTAAAAAAAATAATCACAAAAAATACAATATTATGGCTAAAGTACACGCTTACTTAAATTTTAACGGAGATTGCGAAAAGGCATTTCAGTTTTATGAAACTGTTTTTGAAACGCAAAATATTGGGATGTATAAAATGGGAGATATGCCGCCAAATCCAGAATTTCAGATTCCAGAAAGTGCAAAGGATAAAGTTTCGCATGTGGCATTGTTTATTAATGAAACAACAATGTTAATGGGTTCTGATATTATTGAAGAATTTGGACATCAATACAAAGCTGGAAATAATAATTACATTATGCTTGATGTTGATAATCCCGCAGAAGCGCATCAATTATATGATCGTCTTTCGGTAAATGCAAAATCATTAGAAATGCCTTTGGCAGAACAGTTTTTTGCTGAGCTTTATGCGTCTTTTATTGATCAATTTGGAACACCTTGGATGATTCATTTTGAAGGAAATAAAGCGCATTCGATGTAAAATATAGTTTAAGAATAAAACATAAAACCTCTCAACTTGAGAGGTTTTATGTTTTAATGATACAATCTAAATCCTAATTTCAGGCATATATTGGCGTGTTTATCAAACAATGCATGTACAAGCTCTTCTTCGTCATCAATTTCTTTTGCTAAACAAAAATAATATTGATCTAAAATTGTACTCAAAATTGGAGAAGGGTTTACATATCCAGATAAGGCTTTTGCTCCTGTAACATCAATAAAATATTGAAAACTTTCGTCTTCCAAATTTAAACTCATTGTATTTGCAAAATGAACAATTTTATCGGTTAGTTTTCCTTGAAAAATTTCTGCTACTTCTTCCAAACTATAGTAATAATCATCAATTTGAATTTGATTTCCTTCGCCTTCAAAAACTAAATAAATGATTTTATAATCTCTAAAATATTTATCATGATAAAGAAGATTGGTCAAACTTTCTTCGAAACCTTCAAAGCTATCAGTCGTTTTATAAACATTTGTAATCTGAAATTCTCGAGCCAAATGTTCCAAAAATTCCAATAATTGCGAATCATTTTGCTCTTCAATATCTGCTACAGATTCCAAACAAAACAATTTGAAATCATCTTCGTCTTCAGTTCGTATAATATCCTTCATCTATTTTACTATTTTTCAAAGGTAAGATGTAATTTTTAAATGATTAAAATCACGCGAACAATGATTAATATTTAATAATTTAGAATTATTCTATATAAATAAATTTAATGAAAAATAATATTGATTTACAAAGTCTTGCGGAACAATTGAGTTGTCCAAATGGAGACGAAGGGATTGAAGTTGGTGAGCAAATGAATGAAAGTAATTTTGGCATGACAAAAATGACAATAGATCATTTACAATTACAAAATCAAGAACAAATATTAGAGTTAGGTCATGGAAATTGTAAGCATTTACCTTATGTATTGAATCAAGCGAAAGGTTTAGAATATATTGGTTTAGAACTTTCACAGGTCATGAAAAATAGTGCTATCATGAACAATTCTGATTATTTGAATCCAAATATTAGGTTTGAAATAATTATGGATGAAAGAATTCATTTTTATGAAAAACGCTTTGATAAAATTTTCACGGTGAATACAATCTATTTTTGGAAAAATCCTAAACTTTTCTTGAGTGAAATTTATAGAGTCTTGAAATTCAACGGGAAATTTGCGCTTACTTTTGCTAAAAAAGAATTTATGGAAACATTGCCTTTTACACAATTTGGCTTCAATTTGTACACAGAAGATGAAGTGATAAAACTATTGAAATCTGCTAAATTTTCTATTGAAGATACAAAAATATTTTCGGAAAGTGTGATTAGTAAAGCTGGCGAAAAAGTTGAAAGAGAGTATAGTATAATTATTGCAAAAAAATAAAATGATTTTTATTGATAATAAACTTAATTTTTTTGAGAAAAGAATGAGTAAATAATTTCTAAAGTAGAAAGAATTAGCAGAAATTTGTATCCTTATTTCAAGAATATGAAACAACCACAAAGAGTATTCGATTTACCTCGATTTCAAGAAAAAAATACACCTAACATTTCTATTTTTAATTACAAAGAAAAAGGAGAATGGAAGGGAATTTCGACAACAGATTTTATCAATCGAGTAAATAATATTTCGAAAGGTTTGATTGCAAATGGTGTTCAACCAAATGATAAAGTTGCGTTGATTAGCGAAAATCGTTTGGAATGGAATTTAGTAGATTTTGCAATTCAGCAAATTGGAGCTGTTGTTGTGGCAATTTATCCCAATATTTCGGATAATGATTACGAATTTATTCTAAATGATGCCGAAATCAAACTTTGTTTTGTGAGCAATGATGCGTTGTATCAACGATTATTAGGAATCAAAGATCGTATTCCAAATCTTGAACAAGTTTATACATTTAATACTTATCCGCATACACCAAATTGGATTGAGCTAATTTCGAAAGGAATTTCTATTTCTGATGAGGTTTTACAAACGAAGATGGACAATGTAAAACCAACTGATTTAGCAACTCTTATTTATACTTCTGGAACAACAGGAAACCCGAAAGGCGTTATGCTTTCTCACGAAAATTTATTGGCTGATGTCAATAGTTCCGAATATTCTTTTCCTGTAAAAGCGTATGATAAAGCGTTGTCTTTTTTACCTGCTTGTCATGCGTATGAACGCGTCTTTCAATACGTGTACATCAAAATGGGATTACCAATCTATTTTGCACAATCAATGGATACGATTGGGCAAGATATGAAAGAAGTTCAACCACATATTTTTTCGGCTGTTCCACGTGTTTTAGAGAAAGTTTACGATAAAATAATGGCGACTGGAGAACAATTGACAGGAGTAAAAAGAGCTTTATTCTTTTGGGCAATTTCGTTAGGAGAACAGTATGATTTAGATGAATCAAAGCTTTCGGCTTGGTATAAATTTCAATTAAACATTGCTCGAAAATTAATTTTTTCGAAATGGAAAGCGGCGCTTGGCGGTAATGTCAAAGGAATTGCATCGGGAAGTGCAACTTTACAAACTCGTTTATTAAAATTGTATTTAGCAGCCGGAATTCCAATTTACGAAGGTTATGGTTTAACAGAAGCTGGACCTTGTTTATCTGTAAATTGTATCAAACGTGGAATGAAAATCGGAACTGTAGGTATTCCTTTGATTGATATTGAAATTAAATTAGCTGAAGATGGAGAAATCTTAGCAAAAGGTAAAAATATCATGCAAGGATATTATAAAAATTCTGAGGCGACGGCTGAGGTTTTGAAAGATGGTTGGTTGTATACGGGCGATATTGGTGAATGGGTTGATGATAAATTCTTAAAAATTATCGATCGTAAAAAAGAAATGTTCAAAACTTCTGGAGGAAAATATGTTGTGCCACAACAAATTGAGAAAATTCTTTCCGAATCTAATTATATCGAACAAATTATGGTAGTTGGAGAAGGACGAAAATTCCCAGCAGCTTTGGTTATTCCTTCTTATGAAAACTGTATTGATTGGGCAAAAACAAATGAACCTTCATTGATTAATTTACCTCGTGAAGAGTTTTTAACGCATCCAAAAATTTATGAATTGATAGGAAATGAAATCAATAAATTAAATGTCAATTTTGGAAATTGGGAAAAAATTAAAAAATTTCATTTACTGCCCTATGAATTTACAATTGAAGCTGGAGAATTAACGCCAACTTTGAAGATGAAACGTAAAATCATTTCAGAAAAATATAAAAAAGAAATTGACGGAATTTATCAATAAAAACATCAATTTTTTAGAAAAATAACGAAGCAAGATTTTTATTAATCTTGCTTTTTTCGTGAAATAAAACTGATTTATGAAAATTTTGCACCAAATTTGCACTCTTTTTTATAAAGTTTAGTATTTAGAAAATGAATAATCCTACACGAATTTTTGACTTAGCTTATCGTCAACAAGAACTTTACCCCAATCATAATATGTTTGCAAGTAAAATTGATGGCGAATGGAAGTTTACAAAACCAGCCGAATTTATTGCGCAAACAAGAGAAATTTCGAAAGGTTTATTAGCTCTGGGAGTTAAACCTGGCGATCGAGTAGGACTTGTGTGCGAAAGCCGCTATGAATGGCATGTGATTGATTTTGCAATTCAGCAAATTGGTGCGGTTGTGGTAGCGATTTATCCAAATATTACAGATTTTGAATATCAATTTATCTTCAATGATGCCGAAATACAATTGTGTATTGTAAGTACAAAAAATTTGTATGAACGTATCAATAATATGTTTGGGACAATTTATAGTTTAGAATATGTTTTTGCAATTAATGAGTTCCCAGATTCTAGAAATTGGTCAGAATTAAAAGAAATTGGAAAAGATATAACAGACGAATATGTAAATAATCTTAGTTCAATTGTCCGAAATTCAGATTTAGCAACTTTAATTTATACTTCTGGAACAACCGGAAAACCGAAAGGTGTAATGTTGTCTCATAATAATTTGGTTTCGAATTTTATTGCGGCTAAAGAAATTGTAGTGTTAGAAGAAGAAACAAGAGGTTTGACTTTTTTACCACCTTGTCATACATACGAAAGAACTGTAATTTATACCTATTTATATATTGGTGTAACGGTTTATTTCGCCGAAGGTTTTGAAAAAATTGGTGATAATATCAATGAAGTACAACCTCATATCATGACTGCTGTTCCTCGAGTGATGGAAAAAGTTTATGAGAAAATCCTAAAAACAGGTAGCGCTTTAACAGGAAAAAAACGAAAAGTTTTTGATTGGGCGATTAATATTGCTTCTCAATATGAACCTGATGCGAAGAAACGATCTTTGGTGTATAATGTGAAGTTAGCTTTAGCTCGAAAATTAGTTTTGAATAAATTTTATGAAGCGTTAGGAGGTAATTTCAAATATATTATTTCGGGAAGTGCTTCGTTGCAAGGTAAAATTGCGCGTGTTTTTATGGCGGCTGGATTACCATTTTTTGAAGGATATGGAATGACGGAAACTTCGCCTTTAATCACTGTAAATAATCCGCATAAATTAGGTGTTCGAATAGGGACTGTGGGTTCACCAATAAAAGATGTTAAGGTAAAATTAGCCGAAGATGGAGAAATTTTGGTTCAAGGTCCTAATGTGATGATGGGCTATTATAAAAATCAAAAAGCGACCGATGAGGTCATTATTGATGGATGGTTGCACACAGGTGATATTGGAGTTTGGGAGGAAGGAGAAGGTCATTTCTTGAAAATCATTGATCGTAAAAAGGAAATGTTCAAAATTTCTGGTGGAAAATATGTTGTTCCTCAACCAATTGAAACAAAACTTGTCGAATCAAATTTTATTGAGCAAGCAATGGTTGTTGGTGATGCGCAAAAATTTGCGTCAGCTTTTATTGTTCCGAATTATGCAAATCTGAAAGAATGGGCAAAAGAAAATGCACCTGAAATTAGTAATCTTTCTCGCGATGAATTCATAGCATCTACAGAAGTTCATAAAGTAATTAATCAAGAAGTTCGTAAAGCAAATCAGTTTTTTGGAAATTGGGAACAGATTAAGAAACCAGCAATTTTAGCGCATGAATTTACGATTGAAGGTGAAGAATTAACTCCAACTTTGAAAATGAAACGTAAAATCATTTCAGAAAAATATAAAAAAGAAATTGACGAAATTTATCAATAAAAAAAAACCTCAATTCATGATGAATTGAGGTTTTTTTTATGGATTCATTCTTCCATTGGAATATCCTCGAATCACAGTATAATTTACTTTACTTATACTATCACTAAAAGAAGCGTTATCGGTATATAGAATAAAATCTACTTTCTCTTTGATATTTCCATGAGTTTCAAATTCATTATAAAGTGAATTAACTTGAAGTTTTCCTTTATTCTCCTTTAAGAATAATTCAAAAAATGAATCATTTCCACCTTTTGGAATAAAATAATTAGTTGGTAAATATTTACAATCACAATTATCAGTGCTCAAATAATAGTGTCCAGAACATTGTAATTCATATAATTTAATATCTCTAATTTTATAAGACTTTTTAAAATCAGAGCTGCAAGAGTAAAATAATAGTAGAAATAAAATTAGATATTTCATAATTGTAATATTTATGACGAAAATAATTCTTTTTAAGTTGAAGATAAAATTTTTGAAAAACTCATCATTTTATGCTATTTTCGACGAATTCTTTTCAAAATTACAAAACTATAAGTGCGCTATGGAAGCAACCAGAATTTTTGATTTACCAAAACGTCAGCTGGAAAAGTTTCCTGATTTATCCATGTTTGTATCCAAACAAAATGGAGAATGGAAACCAATGAAAACCACAACTTTTTTAGAACATGTTGATGCAATCTCAAAAGGATTAATCGCTTGTGGAGTTCAACCAGGTGAAAAAGTGGGATTAATCTCAGAAAATCGTGTCGAATGGAATATGATAGATTATGCGATACAACAAATCGGAGCTGTTGTGGTAGCGATTTATCCGAATATTTCTGACAGCGATTACGAATATATTTTTAGCGATTCGGCTATAAAATTGTGTTTTACAAGTAATCTCGATTTGTATACGCGAATCAATCAACTCAAAACAAAATTGCCTTCATTAGAGCAACTGTACTCGATTGATGAATTTGAAAATACAGAAAGTTGGAATGTTTTAATCGAAAAAGGAAAAACAATTCAACAAGAAGAAATAGACAAACGTGCCGCAAATGTAAAGCACGAAGATTTAGCTTTTTTAATCTATACATCAGGAACAACGGGAAATCCGAAAGGTGTGATGTTGTCGCACAAAAATATTATTGCAGATGTTATGGCTTGCGAATATTCAACACCACTTGATCCTTACGATCGTGCTTTGACCTTTCTTCCAGCTTGTCATGCGTATGAGCGAACAATTCAGTATTTGTATGTGTACATGGGGATTTCGATATATTTTGCAGAATCGATGGAGAAGATTGGCGATAATTTAAAAGAAATCAAACCGCATATGATTACGGCTGTTCCTCGTGTGATTGAAAAAGTGTATGAAAAAATCATGCAAACGGGAGCGCAATTATCAGGTTTTAAGAAATCTATTTTTGATTGGGCTGTAAAAGTTGGCGATGAGTTTGTGTTAGAAGACGATCAGCGTTCGGCAATTTATAATTTGAAATTAGCAATTGCTAGAAAATTAGTTTTACACAAATGGTACGAAGGACTTGGAGGCGAATTAAAAGCAATTGTAACGGGAAGTGCAGCGATTCAACAACGAATTGTTCGCGTATTTTTAGCCGCTGAAATCCCAATTTATGAAGGTTATGGATTGACAGAAGCTTCACCAGTAATTGCGGTGAATTGTTTTCGTCGAGGTAAAAAGATAGGAACTGTTGGACCTCCGTTGAAAGGTGTTGAAGTAAAATTGGCTGATGATGGCGAAATTTTAGTAAAAGGTGATATTGTGATGATGGGTTATCATAATTTACCAGAAAAAACTGCCGAAGAAATCAAAGATGGTTGGCTATACACGGGTGATATTGGAGAATGGATAGACAATAAATTCTTGAAAATTGTTGACCGTAAAAAAGAAATGTACAAAACTTCGGGAGGGAAATATATTGTTCCACAACAAATCGAAATGAAAATGGTAGAATCGCCATTCATCGAGCAATTGATGGTTGTTGGAGAAGGTGAGAAGTTTCCTGGAGCTTTTGTGGTTCCGAGTTATACAAATCTAAAAAAATGGTCGCAGTCAAATGCTCTTGAAATTGTAAATCTTCCTCATGATGAATTTCAGAAAAGCGATGTTGTCAAAAAGAAATTAGAAGAAGAAATCAATCAACTGAATAATCATTTTGGACATTGGGAACAAATCAAAAAGATTGCAATTATTCCAAATGAAATGACCGTAGAAGGTGGAGAATTAACGCCAACGTTAAAATTTAAACGTAAAATTATTTTAGAAAAATACAAGAAACAATACCAAGAAATTTTTGGATAATTAATAAGAGTCTCAGTTTTTTGAGACTCTTTTTTATAACCTTTAATTAAGATTAAAATCTATATTTTTGTAAAAACAAAATCAATTGAATTCAGTTAAAGTTTACGCAAAACAAACAAGCAATTGGGGATTATTATTCGGTAGTCTTTTATTTTTTGCTTGTTCAATTTATTTATTTCTAAACGCCAATCAAGTTAATTCTCCGCAAACTGCAAAAATTTTAAGCGGAGTTTTATTTGTTCCAAGTTTACTATTCATCATCGTTTCAATCAAAAAATTGATGAAAAAACAATTGATTTTATTGATTGATAAAAAAGGAATTGTTTACAAACCTACGGATCATTTGAATTATATTGAATGGGGAAAAATTTTAGAAATTGAAGAACTGAAATTGCCTCGCCAACGTGTCATTAATATAAAAATTATTGATGCAGACGATTTTATCCATAACGAAACGCAGAAATTCTTACAAGCACGTATGAGATTTTGGAATAAAATGTATGGCGCTGTTGTTTCGTTTGACGCAAATACTTTAGATAAAAATCACTTCGAAATCATGAATCTTTTTGATGAATTTATGGAAGATTATAAGATTTCTACAGCTTCAAAAAATGATTAATTCGAAAGAATAGACTATTTTTGCAGCATGCAAATCGATTTACTTTATAAAAATTTGGGCATCAAAGATATGAATGCAATGCAACGTTCAGCATTCAAAATGTCCGAAAATCAACGAGATTTAATTTTATTATCACCAACAGGATCTGGTAAAACATTGGCGTTTTTATTTCCGACTTTAAGAGATTTAAATCCAGATGTAAAAGGTGTTCAAACCTTGATTTTAGTTCCTGCGCGTGAGTTAGCTTTACAAATCGAAACAGTTTTCAAGTCGATGAAATCTGATTATAAAGTAACATGTTGTTATGGAGGCCACAATACAAAAGTTGAGCAAAATACTTTGTTAGAAGCTCCAGCTGTATTAATTGGGACTCCAGGACGTATTGCGTATCATTTGCGTAACGAAAATTTTGATCCTTCGACTGTTCAAACTTTAATTTTAGACGAGTTTGATAAAGCATTAGAATTAGGTTTTCAAGAAGATATGAGCTTTATTGTTGAGAAACTTTCTGGATTGAAACAACGTATTTTGACTTCTGCTACAGAAATGGAAAACATTCCAGAATTTGTTGGATTGAATGACGAAAAAATCGTGAGCTATCTAAAACAAATCGAGGTAAAACCAGATTTACACATGAAAGTGGTGAATACCATTTCTGAAGAAAAGTTGGATACATTATTCAATTTGATTTGTAAAATTGGAAGCAAACGTATGTTGATCTTCTGTAATCACCGAGATGCAGTTGATCGTATTAGCAATTTGTTGCATGAAAAAGGAATTGCGCGCGAAAGTTTTCATGGAGGAATGGAACAAGACGAGCGAGAACGTGCGTTACTGAAATTCCGTAACGATTCTGTTCGAGTTTTAATTACAACAGATTTAGCTGCACGTGGTTTGGATATCCCAGAAGTAGATTCGATTATTCATTATCAATTACCTGCAAAAGAAGCTGCTTTTATCCACAGAAATGGACGTACAGCTCGTATGAATGCGAAAGGTTTTGTATATTTAATTATCAGTAATGAAGAGCATTTTCCGTTTGTAAATGAAAATTTATCTGTCGAAAATTTAGGAGGAACATATAAAATTCCAGAACGTACACCTTACCAAACGATTTATATTTCTGCAGGAAAAAAAGACAAAGTAAATAAAGTTGATATTGTCGGATTTTTGTTTAAAAAAGGAGGTTTGGAGAAAAACGATGTCGGAATTATAGAAGTAAAGGACACGACATCGTATGTTGCGATTAATCGTAAAAAAGTTCCGGACTTATTGAAAAAATTGAACGGTCAAAAAGTAAAAAATAAGAAAGTAAAAATGCAAATCGCATATTAATCAATAACTTATAAAATATAGTTTTATGCTAGCCCACCATGTGTTTTTTTGGTTGAAAGATGATGTAACAAAAGAAGAAATGAATACATTTCACCAAGCTTTGAAAGATTTAAAACCAATTGCTGATTCAACTTTTTTTCATGTAGGAACACCTGCAAATATTGAAAGAGATGTGATAGATACTTCTTATTCATTCTCGTTGTTCTTAGCTTTTGAAACAATGGAGCAATTTGAAGCATATCAAAAACATCCGCAACATCTCGAATTTTTGAATGGACCAAATAAATTAGCAAAGAGAGTTTTAATCTATGATGCAGATTAAAAGCTCTTTTTGAAATGATTTAGAGAATAATTCGTAAAAACATGATTTTTCTCTTAACATTTATTGTTTAGAAGTTTTCTTAGAAAGAAATCCGTAAAGGAGAAAAAAACTAAATTTTTCATTTTTTTTTTGTAGTTTGCAACTCAAAATTGATGGGATAAAATTATCAATTTGTTTTGTTAATGAACTAAACTCTTTATTATGAAAAACCTGCCTTTTAAATATGCGATTATTCTTTCTGTAGTTGCTTCGTTCGAATGTGTTAATGCTCAAGTCGGAATAGGAACGGATAACCCCAATCCTTCTTCATCTTTAGATATTTCCAGCCAAAATACAGGTGTTTTAATTCCTAGAATTAATTTGACTGCCACCGATTTATCGACTCCTATAAATAATCCTGAAAATTCTTTGTTAATTTTCAATACAGCTCAAAATGGTTCTGGAAAAAATGCTGTATTTCCAGGATATTATTATTGGTTGAAAAAAGATGGACAAACGGGAGAATGGATTAGATTAAGTCTAAGTCAAGAAGAGCCTTGGCGTATACAAAATACCACCAATGTTGCAACTGCCAATGACCAGAATATTTACCAACAAGGTAAGGTAGCAGTCGGTTTTACAGAAACGGATGCTGTATCTGGTAAACAAATGGAGATAAAAGGAGATTTTAAGACAGCTTATGAACGAGTGGCGCAAAGTGTAGGAATCGAAACATCTGGTGCAGTATCAGGTTCCCAATCTGTAAATTTATATAATAGAAATACTCAGGTATCGGGGCGTGGAACAACTCTTGACATGACCACAAGTAATATTACGCTGAGAAGTGGACGCAGTTCTGTTTTGCACTCTTCTATAAGTATTTTGGATAATCGTCTGAATATAGGAGCTCGTAATGATGTAGCAAGTCCATCTAGATCACTTCTGAATATTGATTTTAATCCATCGAGTAAGGAAATGACATTATATTCGATTGCTTCAAGTTCTCCAATCCTGACCGGAAATCATTTTAAATCAGAGATTATTTTGGATGGAGCAAGAGGCATCAAATTTAATTTTAATACAAATGGAGCAACTGGTAATGAAGTGAATACAGACAGTTATATGTTTCCTCGTACAATTGGAACAAAAGGTCAAGTACTTGTTGTGGGTGATATCCCATCAGGAGCTTCTTACACCCAGTTAGAATGGAAAAATATCGCGGACTTAAAAAGTGACAGCCACAATAAAATAAACTATTCGAATCAAATTCAAGAGACAGGAAAAAAATGGATGAATGGGGCATCTATTCAAGAACTAACAACTGAAATTATATTAGATAATTCTAAGAATAGTATTGTTCTTCCAAAAGAGCTTGAGCTATCACCTGTTTCAAAAATAATTAATGTCCGATTAATTCACCAAGAAAGTACACGCATAGCAAACAATGTTTTAAGTTATAATATGAATGCACGCGAGGTGATTATGGAAGGAGAAACTCTTCCGAAAGGAAAATATTACCTTATACTTGAATTTTTTGAAAATAAATAAAATACTACAATAGGAAGCAAATATTACTTTTTTATATAATCTCAGATTTAATAGTAATTTTTCAATTGATTTAAACGCTTTCGTTAGGTGAAAAATTATTCGTTTATCCTGTTTTTACTATCATCGTAAAATTCAATCCGAACTCTTTTCAAATCTATTCAAAGAAATTGTACTTTTGCATACGATTTCAGAGTTTTGAGATCAATAGAATATAAGCAATGATTATAGAGACAGAAGAAGAGTTAATCGGAATGAAAAAAGTCAGCGAAGCTGTAGCGGTAACTCTGAAAGAGATGAAAGATTATGTGAAACCAGGAATGTCAACCAAAGAATTGGATGATTTTGGAGCGGCAATCATGAAGAAATTTGGATGTAAATCTGCACCGTATGAGTCGTATCAATTTCCTGGTTATACTTGCTTAAGTGTCAATGAAGAAATTTGTCACGGAATTCCAAGAGCCGATAAAATTTTGAAAGACGGAGATGTGATTAATATTGATGTTTCTGGAGAATTAGGTGGTTTTTGGGCTGATAATGGAGGTTCTATTGTTGTTGGAGAAGATGTGAATGGTTATCAAAAAATTGTTGATGCATCTATTTCTGCGCTTCAAAAAGCAATTGCGGCTGTAAAATCTGGAGTTAAAATCGCTGATATTGGTGGAATTATTGAGAAAGAAGCAAAAAAACATCATTATCATGTGATTGAGAATTTAACTGGTCATGGAGTAGGGCGTTCGTTGCACGAAGAACCGTTAGATTTGATGAATTTCAGAGACCCTGATGATAAACGTCGATTCCGTAAAAATTCAGTTATTGCATTGGAAACTTTTATTTCAGAAAATTCTTACGAAGCAATTGAGCAAGCGGATGGTTGGACAATGATAGGAAATGCACCTGGCGTTTTTGCACAACACGAACATACTGTTTTGGTTACTTCTGAAGGTCCTATGATTTTAACGCACATGAATGGTAATTGGTAAAATTATATGAAGAGAAACGAATATATTAAAGTAGACCGCGAAGTGGTCAAAAAAATGAGCGAAGATATTCAGGCTTATTTAACAGAAAATAAGTTGGAACGTGTAAAAACTAAGGATATGATGCCTTTCTTAATTGAAAAAGGATATTTTCCTCACGACCGTAAAAAAGGATATCCTTTGCGTCAGATTCTAACAGATTTGAAAAAATCGGAAGAATTACATTTATTACCACAAGCATTTCCAGAATATTTGGAAGTCGAGAATAAAAAAACATCTACCTACTGGTATTTTAGTCCAGTAAAATAATATTAAACACTTCTATTGAAGTGTTTTTTATTGTTAACGAATTCAAAATCTTTACTTTTTGGAATATTAATTGATACAATTTGATCGTTTATTAGATGAAAAATCAAGCTTTTTAATTTCTTATCTTATGTCAATGAAATCTCGCTGATGACTGAGCTAAATTTGTCCTATCAAAATAAATAATTAATTAAAAACAATCAAATAATCATTCGTTATGAAAAAATTATTATTCACGTTAATGTTATCAGCAGCTTCAATGTCTGCATTCGCTCAAAATTATACAAATGATAAAGCACACTCAAAATTAGGTTTTTCTGTTTCGCACATGACAATTTCTGATGTTGAAGGACAATTCCAAAATTTTGATGTTCATTTAAACTTTACAAAAGAAGATTTAAGCGATGCAAAATTTCATGTAGTTGCAGATATCAACTCTATCAATACAGGAGTTGAAGCACGTGATAATCATTTGAAATCAGCAGATTTTTTCAATGCAGCAAAAAATTCAAAATTAGAATTCTCTTCAAAAGGAATCACACGTGTTAAAGGAAATCAATTTAAAATGATTGGTGATTTAACATTAAACGGAGTAACTAAACCAGTTGCGTTAAAATTAGTTTACAACGGAAGTATCAATAATAACGGAGTTAAAACGTACGGATTTACAGTAAAAGGAAATGTAAAAAGAAGTGATTTTAACATCGGTGGTAATTTCCCAGAAGCTGTTGTAGGTGATGTTGTTACCTTAACATCTAACTTAGAATTTGCAGCTCCAAAAGCAAAATAATAATAAATAAAATATGTCATAAAATCGTGGATTTCAATACGTTAAAATCAATTACTTCAAGTTTTTCTACAACTGATAAAATGCCAGTTTTATTTTTAGGACATGGCTCTCCGATGAATGCAATCGAAGAAAATATTTTTGTAGAAGGTTGGAAGAATATTGGAAAAACAATCCCAAAACCAAATGCGATTATTTGTATTTCGGCACATTGGGAAACGAAAGGGACTAAAGTTACGGCTTTAGAACAACCGAAAACGATTCACGATTTTTATGGTTTTCCGCAAGCTTTATTCGATGTTGAATATCCAGCACCAGGAAGTCCAGAATTGGCTACAGAGGTCAAAAATTTAATTAAAACAACAGATGTCGATTTAGACAAAATGTGGGGATTTGACCACGGTTCTTGGAGTGTGATTAAATTTTTGTATCCAGAAGCAGATGTTCCGATGATAGAACTGAGTTTGGATGTTTATAAAATGCCAAAAGAGCATTACGAATTAGCGAAGGAATTAGACGCTTTGCGTAGTAAAGGGATATTAATAGTAGGAAGTGGGAATGTTGTACACAATTTGAGAGCATTAAATTGGAACGAGCCAAATGCTGGTTACGATTGGGCTTATGAGGTGAATGATACATTCAAGAATATTGTTCAAACAGGTAATCACGACGAATTGTTCAATTTTGTACAAAAAGGTAGCGCATTTAATCTCGCCGTACCATCTATGGAACATTATTTGCCATCTATTTACGCATTAGCATTACAAGGAAAAGAAGAGGAAGTAACACTTTTTAATGACAAATTAATTTACGGATCATTAGGAATGTTATCATTCAAAATAGGATAAATAAATCAATTTAAATAACAAATAAAAACAAAACATTATGGCAACAAAATGGAATTTAGACCCTTCTCATTCAGAAGTTCAATTTAAAGTAAAACACATGGTAATTTCTACAGTAACAGGAAATTTTGATCATTTCAATGCTGGTGTAGAAAGTAATAGTAACGATTTTTCTGATGCAAAATTTGAATTTGATGCAAAAGTAGATTCAATCAATACAAAAAATGCAGATCGTGATGGACATTTAAAATCAGCTGATTTCTTTGCTGCTGAGCAATTTCCAGAAATGAAATTTGAAAGTACTTCAGGTATTCAAAACGGAAAAATTAATGGAACTTTAGAAATTCGTGGTGAAAAACAGCCAATTACATTAAATGCAGATTTTGGTGGAGTTATCACTGATCCATGGGGATTACAAAGAGCTGGATTCGAATTTTCAGGAGAAATCAACCGTAAAGATTACGGATTAGGATGGAGCCAAGTAACAGAAGCTGGAGGATTAGTGGTTTCTGATAAAGTAAAATTATTGGTGAATTTAGAGTTTACTCAAGCCCAATAATCATAATTTTTAATAGCAAAAAAACCACTTCAAACGAAGTGGTTTTTTTTGTGTTATTTATTTTTGTTCTCCCAAAAAGTAGCATTTTTAATTCCGATTTCTGTAGGATTAAAATCAGGATTTTTAATTCCTTTTTTACGTTTGTCTTTATAATCTTTCCAGACCTTAAGCCCAACTCCGCTTAATAATAAAATAGCAATAATATTTACCCAAGCCATCAGACCAACACCAATATCTCCAATTGCCCAAGCAGTTTCAGCAGTTTTGATTGTTCCGTAATACGTAGCACCTAAAAAACAAATACGTAAAATCCATACATATACTTTTCTATTTCCTTTCTTGAAAATGTATGTAATATTCGTTTCCGCATAATAGTAATAAGCCATAATTGTTGTAAAAGCAAAGAAAAACAAAGCAATTGCAACAAAACTATTTCCGAATGAAGGAAAATGACTCGAAACAGCTGCTTGTGTAAAACCTGTATAATCTACACCAGGAAGATTTTGAGTAATGAAACTTCCCGCTTTTTCTGGGTGATTTACATTGTATTTTCCTGTAAATAAAATCATAAAAGCAGTTGCAGTACACACAAATAATGTATCGATGTAAACAGAAAAAGCTTGTACCAAACCTTGTTGTGCAGGATGGTTTACTTCCGCAGCCGCAGCCGCATGAGGAGCAGTTCCTTGACCAGCTTCGTTAGAATAAATTCCACGTTTTATTCCCCAAGCAATTGCAGATCCAAAAACACCACTATAAAGTGATTCTTGATTGAAAGCTGATGAAAAAATTAATCGTAAAACTGATGGAACTTGATGGATATTCATTCCAATAATAATGATTGCCATTAAGATGTAAGCGCCTGCCATAAAAGGAACGATAAATTCAGAAGCTTGTCCCAAACGTTTTACACCTCCAAAAATAATCAAGGCTAATAATCCAATAATGACGAATCCTACAATGTTGATTGGAATTCCTACAAAATTATAAATAGGAATATCAAACGCGTTATTCAAAGCAGATGAAATACTATTCGACTGAACGCCTGGTAATAATAATCCACAACTCATAATTGTAATGATTGCAAACAAAACTGCGTACCATTTGATTCCTAAACCTTTTTCGATGTAGTATGAAGGACCTCCACGATATTCTCCATCGATTTCTTGCTTGTAGACCTGTCCTAATGCAGATTCTATGAAAGCAGATGCACTTCCTAAAAATGCGATAAACCACATCCAAAAAATTGCTCCAGGTCCTCCCATTGCGATTGCGGTAGCAACTCCAACAATATTTCCTGTCCCTACACGACCAGAAATTGCTAAAGAAAAAGCTTGGAAAGGAGTGATTCCTTTGTCCGATTTTTCTCCACTAAATAGCAAGCGAACCATGTCTTTTATGTAGACTATTTGTAAAAATCCGGTGCGAATAGAGAAGTAAATTCCTGTTAAAGCGCAAAGTCCAATCAAGGCATATGACCAGACGTAGTTACTTATTAGATTGATGATATCATCCATTTGAGTAAAAAATTTTGTTCTTGTGTTTATTTGTGGTGCTAAAATGCTAAAAAAATCTTAATTATAAGATTTAATCTGTTTATTTATTCGAAAAAATAAATACAAGCAAGAATTTTATTCTAAATTTTGAAGATATCTTATTTAAACCTTTAGTTTGATAAAAGGTATGTAATTAGTTAAATATAAATAAAAAAGGTTACAAATTATTGTAACCTTTTTTCAGTTTTATATTATGATCGAATAATTTTTAGTTTAGCAAAATTTAAGAGTAATTTTTTCTCTCCAGCATTATCAAAATGAATAATTGCTTTCATATCTGATGGTTCTCCTTGCAAATCTTTCACAATTCCACGTCCAAAACGATCGTGAACGACAACTTGACCAACTTGCAGACCTTGAGCATTCGCTGTTGATGAAGCATTACTTTTTGTTTGATTTACTGGTTTGAAATTTGACCTTGGTTGAGCTGGTTCTACACGAGCTCTTGGATTAGGCCGTGCAACTGATTTCTCTCGTTGTTGATACTGTTGCGGCGTTGGTTCATCTCCAAATAAATCAGCCGATAATCCACTATTATTAGAAGCTCTTGCAGAAATATTAAGATTTTTCCAATCCAAGAAACTATCATCAATTTCTTCTAAGAAACGAGATGGTTCGCAATCGATAATTTTTCCCCAACGAAAACGTGAAACAGAGTAGGTCATATAAGCCACTTTCTCGGCACGTGTCAAGGCAACATAAAATAAACGACGCTCTTCTTCTAACTCAGCGCGCGTGTTAACGCTCATCATAGAAGGGAAAAGATTTTCTTCTAAACCTGCAATAAATACAACAGGGAATTCTAAACCTTTTGCTAAGTGAACAGTCATCAAATTGACCTTATTATCGTCATCTTCCTCGTTATCCGCATCAGTTGCTAAAGCAATATTTTCTAAGAAACCACCTAAAGAAGCATCCCCTTCGTCTAATTGTTGTTGTTCTTCGACATAACCTTGAATCGAGTTCAACAACTCTTGAACGTTTTCTAAACGAGAAACACCTTCTGGTGTAGAATCTTCTTTTAACGCATTCAATAATTGTGTCGTTTTAGCCATTTCCATCGTTACTTCGTATACATCATGCGATTTTAACATCACTTGGAAACGCTTAATCATCAACACAAAATCATTCAGTTTGTTTGCTGTTCCTGCATTTATACCAATTGTTGGCGCATACATCGCAATATTTTCAATTAAAGAAAATAAACTAATTTGATGTTGATCTGCTGCGACCAAAAGTTTAGAAATTGTTGTTTGACCAATTCCACGTGCTGGATAATTGATTGTTCGCAATAAAGCTTCTTCATCATTTTGATTAATCAATAACCTCATATAGCTAACCATATCCTTAATCTCTTTGCGCTGATAGAAAGAAGTTCCGCCATAAACACGGTACTGAATTCCTCTTTTTCTCAAGGCTTCTTCTAAAGCACGAGATTGCGCATTGGTACGATAAAGAATAGCAAAATCTTTTGGTTGAAGATGTTTATTGATCTGTCTTTCCCAAATCTGAGTTGCAATATAACGTGCTTCATCAGCATCAGAAAGTCCACGATAAACGGCTATTTTCTCACCAGTTTCATTTGCTGTCCAAACATTTTTTTCTAATTGATCTTGATTTTGTTTGATAATCTGATTCGCAGCTTCCACAATCATTTGCGTCGAACGGTAATTTTGTTCCAATGGATACAATTTCGCATCAGGATAATCGGATTTGAATGATAAAATATTTCGAATATTTGCACCACGGAAAGCATAAATAGATTGCGCATCATCACCAACTACACATAGGTTTTCGTAACGAGAAGCCAATGCTTTTACAATCAAATATTGAGAATGATTGGTATCTTGGTACTCATCTACCATAATGTATTTGAAACGTTCTTGATATTTTGCTAAAACCTCAGGAAAACGCGTCAAAATTTCGTTGGTACGCAACAATAAATCATCAAAATCCATTGCACCAGATTTGAAACAACGATCTACATAAGCTCTGTAAATATCACCCATTCGAGGGCGCATTGCTTCATTATCTGCTTCAATTAAAGCTTGATTATTGTGATAAGCTCTAACTGTAATCAAGTTATTTTTGTATTGAGAAATACGTCCCAAAACTTGTTTTGCTTTGTAAATATCTTTATCTAAATGCATTTCGTTAATAATCTTTGTCATTACAGAAACTGCATCTTGTTGATCGTAAATTGTAAAATCTGATGGATAACCTAAAAGCGGAGCTTCAACACGTAGAATGCGCGCAAAAACAGAGTGGAAGGTACCCATCCAAAGAGCTTTTGCATTCGCTTCACCAACTACATGTCCGATACGTTCTTTCATTTCTCGGGCAGCTTTATTGGTAAATGTTAAAGACAATATATTGAAAGCATCAACTCCTTTATTTAGTAAATGAGCAATGCGATAAGTTAACACTCTCGTCTTTCCAGAACCCGCACCTGCAATCACCATTACTGGACCTTCGGTAGCTTCTACAGCCAAACGCTGTGGTTCGTTCAGTTTTTCTAAATAATTTTCTTCCATCGTGTGCAAAGTTAACCTTTGTGGTGTAAAGGATAAAATAATTTTGAAAGATTATATATTTTCTTATATAGATATATTGTTAATTATACGTTGTTATAAAGATTTACTATCAAGAGATAGAAAAAACGTACGAATTGAAAGTTGTTTCGTTACATTGATAAGGAAATATTCTGTATATTTACACAAATTTTTTATATGACAGACGAATCAGTAAAATCAAGTAATTACGAAATAGTAAAGCAAGTGTTTACGAATTTTTTGGAAGACAATGGACATCGTAAGACACCTGAACGTTATGCTATTTTAGAGGAAATTTATTTTACAGATGATCATTTTGATATTGATATGTTGTATATCAAAATGAAAAATAAGAAATACCGCGTTAGTCGTGCTACTTTATACAATACTATCGAGCTTTTGATGGAAGCAAAATTGGTGCGTAAACATCAGTTTGGAGATCAACAAGCGCATTACGAAAAATCATATTTCGACAAAAATCATGACCATATTATTTTGTCTGATACAGGAGAAGTATTGGAGTTTTGTGATCCAAGAATCCAATCTATCAAACAAACGATAGAAGATATTTTTGATATCAAAATTGATAATCATTCATTATATTTTTACGGAACTCGTAAGAATAAATAACCTTGATTTTATAAAATCAAAAGACCTTTTACGATTTCGTAAAAGGTCTTTTTTGTTATTTTTAATTAGAAAATTGATCTAACAAATCAAAAGAAGGAACAAAAAATAAAGTTCCAGTTTTAGCTTTACTAAAATCTAATATTCGATCATAGTTTCCGATAGGTTCACCAACAAACATGCGTTCTAACATTTCTTCTACAATGCTAAACTTTCTAGCATAAGCAATAAAATAGGTTCCCATTTCATTTGTCGACATATTTCCAAAAGGCATATTATCGCGAACAATTTTTTTGTCATCTCCAACATTTGCTAATGCAGAATGTGAATTCGAGGGTTTTTCATCGTCATTCATTTCAATATCATCAACTTTAGATCTTCCAATTACTTTTTCTTGTTCAGAAATTGGTAAATCTTTCCAAGCTTGCATATCATGAATGTATTTTTGCACAAATAAATAACTTCCATTTGTATAAGCAGAATCTTCATTGCCAATCAAACCAAAATTTATTCTTTCGTTACCTTGTGGATTTTCAGTTCCATCAACAAAACCTAAAATACTACGACCATCCCAATATCTAAAACCATGAATTTCTTCTTGACAAGTAGCAACATCATTCAATAAATCAGTCAAATTAGAAACAATATCAACGCAATAGCTTTGTTGCGTAGAGCGGATATGAAAATGAATATCGCCTTTTGTAGAAACGGCTTCATGCTTTTCTCCTTTAATGGCAACAAAAGGTTTTAATTCTTTCGGCAAAGGTTTTGGTAAATTTAATTTTATCCAAGCATCGTAACTAATTCCTAAAATAACGCTCGATTGCGTTTTCGGAAAACGTGTATTGGCTGAATGATTGAGATTGATAATTAAAGCGCAAAGCTTTTTGAAAGCATCTTTGTAAGCAGTATTTTCCTTAAAATTCCAAACCATAAAAATAGTATTGGTGTTTGGACTGTCTAATACATTTTGATATTGAGGCATTTAATAGATTTATAAAATTGAATATGAAGTTAAGAATTTTAAAACTGAATTTGATGAATAATCGTTATTTTTTTAATTAAATTAAGACTTGAAAATCTATCATATTGATTAAAATATTATGAAAATTTTAAGTATTAAAGCACGTTTTAACGTAATAATTAATTTTTAGGACTAAAAAAATAATACTAATTTTGGCTAGCACTTTTTTGAAGTGAAATAGAGATTAAATAAAAATAATAAGTAATTGTTAATTAATTATATAAATAGAAATAAAACAGGCTTGAAAGTTGCTTTTTTACTTTCATGTTTTATGACGATAAGTGCTTTTGCGCAACAGAAACCTAAAAAAGAAAAAGTTAATCTAAGGCATGCTGATTTAGTAGAACATGATCCGAAACGTTTTGAGGGAAATGATTTTTTATCAGGAAATGTTGTAATCGAATATAAAGGTGATGTAATTTCGGCTGATAGTGCGGTTTTGTATCGTGATAAAAACTTGGCTGTTGTTTGGTCGAATGCACGTTTGGTGAGCAAAGACAAAACAATTACGGCGCATAAAATGGAGTATGACGGAAACACAACAATTGCAAAAGCTTTCAAAGATGTGGTGTTGACTGATCCAAGTTCTCGTATTACGGCAGATTATATGGATTATAATCGTACAACCGAGATTGCGACTGGTATTGGGAAAGTAGAAGTGAAGACACCTACGCAACAAATAAGTTCTGAGAAAATGATTTACGAACGATTGACAGGAAATATTATTGTAAATGATACTTACAAAACAATTGGTTCTGATGGAACTTTAGTCGAAGGACGAAATGTTGTGTATAATGTAAAGTCTAAATCGGCAAATTTTGGTTCAGAAGTTTTTATTACGAATAAAGATTATACGATTTATTCAAGAAAAATGACGACGAATGATATTACGGGAATTACAACTTTCCGCGATTATTCTAAAATTACACGTCGAAATGATCCATCACAATATATCATTACTTCGGATGGAGATTTTAATAAAAAAACAGGTGAAGCTTGGTTAAGAGGAAATTCAAAAGTTTATTATCAAAACAAAACGTTGACGGCTAAAAAACTTTATTTCAACGATAAAACAGGTTTTGGTAAAGGTGAAGGCGATGTTTTTTTGGATGATCCATTAGAAAAAAGATTTTTGAAAGGTGATTACGGAGAAGCTTTTAAATACTTAGATTCGGCTTTTGTAACGAAGAACGCGTATGCTGTGAAAGCGTTTGATAAAGATTCGCTTTACATAAGTGCTGATACTTTGTTGGCGGTAAAACGTCACGATGTTGATTCGACTTCATTGGTGAAAGCCTTTCATAAAGCGCGTTTTTACAAATCGAATGCGAATGGAAAAGCAGATTCTTTGGTGTACAATCAAACTAAAGGATTGATGCAATTTTACAAAGATCCAATTTTATTTTCTGGTGATAACCAAGTTACAGGAGATTATATCGAAGCGTATACAAATGCGAAAACAGAAAAATTAGACTCGATGAAAGTGTTTAATAATGCTTTTGTGATTGCTAAAGTGGATTCGCTTGTGGAAAATGAATATCATCAAATCAAAGGAAAATATTTAACTGTTCTTTTTCAGGATGATAAAATTGATTTTATAAATGTAGAAGAAAATGCTGTTGCGTTGACGTACATGGATGATACGGATCAAAAAACGAAAGTGAAAGAACGTTATGGAGTTAATATTTCTTATTGCGGAATTATAGAAGTTGATGTTGTAGGAAAAGATGTTGAATTGGTTGCATGTCGCATAAAATCGGACGGAAAAATGTATCCATTGTCTAAATTTCCTGAAGAAATGCGTTATTTACCCGATTTTAAATGGCGAATTTCTGAGCGATTAAATACTTGGCGAGATATTTTTATCGAATCGAAATAATCTTTTCATAAATTAATCGTTTAATTTCTAAAACTATAAATGAAAACTACATCTATCATATTATCTATTCTATTATTATCAAGTTGTTATACATACAAAGCTTTTGATCCTGAGGAATATGCTTTGGAAATGTCTAAAGGCAATAATCAGACGGCTAACTCTAATGAAAGAAGTCGTTCCAGAGCTGATATTGTTGAATTGAGAAGAGAACGCAAAAGTGCTAATGAAAATGCAATTAGTTCATCTCTTTCAGAAAGTAAAGAAGAATTAGCTGCATTAAAAGCTAAAAAACAAGAGAATAAAGAAGAGAAAGTAGTGATAGATCCTTCTACAATTAAAATTTCGGATGTTATCAAACCCGATCAATTTTATAAAGTAGATGCGCAAGGAAAAGAATATACAATAGAGGCAAAGCAATGGAAAGCTGATACCTTATATGCTGTTGTAAAAGGAACAGAAAAAGAATTGAAGTTTCATAAAAATGATATTTCATCGTTCAAAATAAGAAAATTTTCGAAAGGTAAATCAGATGCTCTTACTGTTGCAGCGTATGCAATGGGCGGTGCAGCTGTGCTTTTTTTATTAAAATAAAATGGGAACATTAAAAGAAGGATTTTTCAAATATCAGGCGCAAACAACAAATTTTGCATCTGGTTTTGAAGTCGATTACGCAAAGGGCTCTTATATCTATGGAAAGGATGGAAGAGCCTATCTTGATTTTGTGGCTGGCGTTTCGGTGAATACACTTGGACATAGCCATCCGCGTATCAATCAAGCGATTATAGATCAGGTAAACAAATATATGCATGTCGCTGTTTATGGTGAATATGCGCAAGAAAAACCAGTCGAATTATGCAAGCGATTGGTTGATTTAACACCAGAAGGATTGGATCAAGTTTATTTGGTGAATTCTGGAACAGAAGCGATTGAAGCTTCGCTTAAATTAGCGAAACGTTTTACAGGTCGTCGTCAATTGATTTCTTTTCGTAATGCCTATCATGGGAACACACATGGTTCATTAAGTGTTTCGGGTGATGAACGTAAGAAAGCTGCTTTCCGACCATTGTTACCAGAAGTTTATTTCATCGATTTTAATAACGAAGAAGATTTACAAAAAATTACCAAAGAAACGGCTGGTGTTATTGTAGAAAGTATTCGTGGTGCTTCTGGTTTTAGATTACCAGAAAATGATTTCTTTATCAAGTTGAAAAAGTGTTGCGAAGAAGTTGGTGCATTATTGATTATGGACGAAATTCAGCCAGGATTTGGACGTACAGGGAAATTGTTTGGTTTCGAGCATTTTGGAGTTGTACCAGATATTGTGGCAATGGGAAAAGGCATGGCAAGCGGTTTACCTGTTGGTGCGTTTATGACTTCTGATAAAATTATGAGTTCTCTTAAGCAAAATCCTCAATTGGGACATATTACGACTTTCGGAGGAAATCCTGTGATTGCAGCTGCAGCTTTAGAATTACTAAATGTTATAGAAGAAGAGAAATTAATGGATGATATTGATCGTAAAGAACAATTATTCAGAGAAAATCTTCAGCATCCAAAAATTAAGAAAATTCACGGAAAAGGTTTGATGTTAGCTCCTGAGTTATCATCGCCAGAATATACGTTGCGCGTTCAGCAAGAATGTATGAACAGAGGTTTGATTATTTTCTTTTTGATGTATAGCATCGAGAATTTACGAATTACACCACCGATTAATATTTCGGATGAAGATATTATAAAAGGTTGTAATATCTTAAAATCTGTATTAGACGATTTAGATTAAATTTTAATAAATAAAAAAGAGAATCAGTTATGATTCTCTTTTTTATTTAGCTCTTTCTCCCATACAACAACATTCTCTTAAAGGAATAAATTGCAGGAAAAGTCTTATAATATTTCTTCATTCTCGTTTTGAATTCTGTAGTAAATAATTCTTGTTGTTCAGTCGTTAAGTGCTCCATATAAGGAATCAAAGCAGAACCAGAAATGAAATTATAAAATTCTGTTTCGTCATTTCCGTAAATTGGATAAACTTTCATGCTGATGTTTAAATCCTTCAATCCATTATCAAACATGATTTTCGCATAATCATCTATCGCTAACAAAGGCGAGTCTCGATGAAAATTATTCAAATAATCTGCAAAAGGTTTTTCTCGTGCTAAATCACTCAAAATAACATTCAATACATTATCTTTTTGACAAGGCATTTGTACCGCAAATTGTCCATTAATATTCAGTTTTGAGATTAATTTAGGAAATAATTTTTCGTGATTATCTGACCATTGCAATGCGGCATTACTAAAAATTAAATCCCAATTTGAATCAGAATTTGAAAATTCTTCAATCGTTTGTTGTTTAAAGGAAAGGTTTGCTAAATCAAATTCTTTTGACTTTTCGAGCATTTCTTTTGAAGAATCAATTCCTAAAAAGTTAGCGTGTTCAAATTTATTGGCAAGAATAGCTGTTTGTTCACCAGTTCCACAACCAACATCGACGCAATTTTTCAAATTATCAGCAGAAATCAAAACCGCTAAATCATAAAAAGGTTGATAACGAATATTTTTGAATTGATTATAAATTTCGGGATTCCAAGGCATTTTTATTGAATTTTGAATGTGATTAAAGTTAATGAAATTTTATAATATTTATGATTAATATAGATTTTAACATATAATTATTCTAAAATGTCGTTTATTTGAATTTTGTAAGAATAAAGATGAGTCAAGAATTAGAAACTATTGCAGATTATTATAATAAAATTAGTTTAGAACAAGCCGAATTGATGAATTCTGCTAACTTTGAACACGATAAAGCGCATTTTAATATTTCTTTGCGCAAATATTGTAGTTTTAAAAGTCCATATAGTCGGCGAGATTATTACAAAATCAGTTTGTTGATTGGTGAAGGAATTTTTAAATATGGAAATAATGAAAGATATATTTCTAAACCAGTTTTATTTCTTCCATCTCCGCATATTTCTTATACTTGGGAATGTAAATCGAGTTTGCAAGAAGGTTATTTTTGTTTATTCAATCAACAATTTTTTTCTGAAAATAAAGAGTTTGACGTCTTCAAAAAAACATCTTTGTTTAAAGATTGGAGTTCTCCTTTTATTGAGATTTCGGATGAACAATTGCCTTTGATTTTGTCTTATTTTCAGGAAATGTATCGTCTTAATCAATCCAATTATCAATTGAGATATTTTAGTATTCGTAATCATTTATCTGCTATTTTTCATTATGTTCTAGAACAAAAAGTTGATGAAATACATGCGGTTGAATTGCCATCAAATGTGAGATTGTATAAGAAGTTTGATGAATTATTAAATAAACAATTTCCACTAGATTCACCTGCTCATCCACTTATTTTGAAAACACCAGCTGATTTTGCAACGAAATTAAATATTCATGTAAATCATCTCAACTCATCTGTGAAATCTGTAACAAAACAAACAACGACACAAATTATTAAACAGAAAATAGTTGAAGAAGCTAAAAACCTGTTGTTGTACACTGATTGGGATATTGCGCAAGTTGGTTATACATTAGGTTTTGAGGAACCTGCTCATTTTAATAATTTTTTTAAAAAACATACTTTAACTTCTCCATTAAAATTTAAACAATAAAATTAATTTATTTGATTTTTGTAATTTTTTATTTGTCTTTTTTAATTCCTCAATTTCACATTCATTTTACTTTTGCATAGTAAAAAATGATTTATGTTGAGAGAAGCATCAGAAAAAAGGAAAAAAATTATAAGTATACTTGGTTTCTTTTCGATTCCAATTTCGGGATTTGTAACAGATATCTATTTGCCGTCATTTCCGTCGATGGCAAAATCGTTGATAGTTCCAGAAAGTAGTATTCAATTAACTCTGACTTGTTTTTTATTGAGTTATGGTTTATCTCAATTGTTTATTGGAAGTATTTTGGATGCAATTGGACGATATTATCCAAAAATTGTAGCATTATTTGTCGTATTAATCACAAGTTTAGTTATCGCGAGTACAGATAGCATTTTGTTGATTTGTTTTCTTCGAATTATTCAAGGAATTTAAGTTGCGATTATTGTTATTGCAACTCGAGCACTTTTTATTGATATTCATACACCAGAAAAGGCGAAACATTATTTAGGTTATTTCACGATTGTTTGGTCATGCGGACCTATTTTGGCTCCATTTTTAGGTGGATATTTAGAAAAGTTGTTCAATTGGCATGCGAATTTTTATTTTTTAGCTATTTACGCTGCTTTAATTTTAATTTTTGAATTGATTTTTAGTGGGGAAAGTATTGTTGAAAAGACTAAATTGAATTTGAAAAACGTTATTGATACTTATAGAATGATGCTTAGCAATCAATTATTTATAGTTGGAATTATGATACAGGCTGTTGCTTATTCTATTGTAATGATTTTCAATATTATTGGTCCGTTTTTAATTGAAAATACCTATCATTTTAATTCTGTAGTGATTGGTTATTCAACTTTAATTTTAGGTTTTTCGTGGATGATTGGCGGATTTGTAGGAAAGAAAAGAATGCATCTTGACTTTAAAGAAAGTATAGCTTTACCTATTATTGTACAATTAGTTTTGATTTCTCTTTTGATTATCGCAGGTTTCTTTGTTCAAAATCTATTTGTTTTATTATTCTTTGCGTTTTTCATTCATATTTGTTCGGGAATTTTATTCACATCATTCTTTACTTCAAATATGATGGCTTTTCCTAAAAATGCTGGTGTTGCTGGTGGTTTGATGGGAGGAATGACGTATATTATTACTTCGCTTACAAGTTTTATTATCTCAAGTACTGGTAAAGTTGATACTCAAAATGGGTTAGCAATCCGATACTTTATTTTTTCATTTCTATTATCTGTAATTATTTACGTTATGTATAGAATGAAGAAATCTACACGAAAAAAAGCTATAATCGTATAATTAAATCCGAGCGAATGCTCGGATTTTTAACATATTATTTTCTTTAAATACTTTTTTAAATCTTAAAACCAAATTCTTAAGGTTTATTAAACGTTTAAATTTCTTGTAACTGTTAACTTTTTTATGACTTTTAGTTAAAGCTTTCTTAATTATTAAGTAACACCATATTGTGAGGTAAAAAATAATTTTGGGTTTCAAATAAAACATATACATGAAACTTAATTTATTTCAACTATCAGCAGTTGTTTTTGTGATGGGAGCAACTACTGCAGTTTATGCACAGGGAGATTTAGCAGGTATATCGGGAAAAATTACTGATGCTAATGGTTCGGATTTGCACAATGTAACCATTGTTGTGAAAAATGACGACAGGATTTACAGCTTCTACGAAAACGAATGAAAAAGGAGAGTATAACTTAAAGCAGTTGCCATTAGGTTTTCCTTATACGGTTACTATTATTTCGGAAGAGCATGGTGAGGAGATCTTAGAAGGTTATAGTTTGAATCAAGGAGATTTAATTTGGGTTCCGTTCAAATTTACAAATGGAACGACTGAATTGAATGAAGTGATGGTAAGTGGGCAAACTTTAAAAAGTTCTATTAAACAAGTTGGTGCGTCTACTTCTGTATCGGCAAAAGATTTACAAACTTTACCTGTAAATGGACGAAATTTCACTTCTTTAATAGATTTATCTCCGTTGAGCAATGGAACAAGTATTGGTGGACAATTAGCATCTTCGGTAGATTATACGATAGACGGAATGTCTAACCGTGGAACAATAGCTGGAGGTTCTACCTCATCTTCTTATTCTATTTCAATGGAAGCAATCCGAGAATTTAAAGTAGTAACAAATGAATATGATGTAACAAACGGGCGTGCTGGTGGTGGAACAATTAGTACTGTTACAAAGTCTGGGACGAATAAAATGCAAGGAAGTGCATTTTTGTATGGTCGTACAGATTGGCTTTCGAGTCCGTATGATATTCGTGGAAATAAACGAGATAATGAGTTCTCTACTTATCAATATGGTTTTTCTTTGGGAGGACCAATCAAGAAAGATAAAGCACACTTTTTTGTTGCTTGGGATCGACAAGTTGATAAACGTCCATTATTCATTGCAAATATTAATAATGAAAGTGACGAAGCTTTATTTAATGTAACACAATCTACTTTAGATCAATTTTTGAGTATTGCGCGTGAAAAATATGGCGTTTCAAATAATCCTCAATTTGGATCATTTAACAAGAATAAAGATACAAATGCTGCATTTTTACGTTTAGATTGGCAGATTAATGCAAGAAATTTATTAACGCTTCGTAATAATTTTGTACACGAAAAAGATTTATTATCAGAAGGTGATAATACAAGAATCAATATGTACGAATCGTATATTGATCGTAAGAAAACTGATAATAGTTTGATGTTATCGTTGAGAACTGATATTAATGATGATATTACAAATGAATTAAAAGTTCAGTATTTTTTAGAGAACCAATCTGTATTAGCATCAAAGGAATTACCAACTGCATCTATTCCGCGTGCGATTGTAGAAGGAATTAGTTCTACGATTAATGGTAAAAATCAGTTTACAAATATTCAGTTAGGTGGACAACGCTTTTCTCCAGAATGGTTTAAAGGAGATGTTGTGCAATTGGTGAATAATATTTATATCAACCGAAATAATATCAAATATACTTTTGGTGGAGATTTCTCGTATTACAGAATGGTAAATGTGTATGGTAGTGAAATGAACGGACGTTTTTATTTTACTGGTATGGACAATTTTAAGAACATGACACCTTATCGTTATGCAAGAGAGATTAGATTGACGGATGATCCTTCTACAGTTATTAATCAACTAAGTTCTGCGGTTTATGGACAAATGGAAACAGAGCTTTCTCCTGGTTTAGACTTAATGGCTGGTTTGCGTGTAGAGAATATGCAATACTTGAATGGCGCAAACTATAATGAAGTTGCTGATAAACAATTGGGTGTTAGAACAGATAATAAAATCAATACGTGGCAAATACAACCTCGTTTTCAATTGACGTGGGATGTTAATCAAAATAGAAAAGATTTCGTGAAATTTGGAGGAGGAATTTTTGGTTCTTCACTTAATCCTTATTCTATGATTAATAATATGTTATTTGATGGAACAAAGGTTGCTGCTGTAGATATTGAAGGAGCTTTAGTGCCAACGCCAGATTTTATCGGTTATAGACAAAATCCTGATACTGCTCCAGGAAAAGATTTGTTCAATAATCCTAATATTGAAAAATTAATCACAATAAATGCGAATAGTAAAGATGCGAAAGTGCCAACGGTGTATAAGTTAAATGCTTCTTATAACCATTTTTTTAGTGATCGTTTGCGTGTAGGAATTAGTGCTTATGCTAACTGGGCGCGTAACAACTATATGTATGTGGATCGTAATATGGTTGATGAACCATTTTTTAGAATTGCAGAAGAGGCGAATCGTGGTGTTTATGTGCCAGCGTCAACAATAAACCCTACAAATGGAGCTGCCAATTGGGTAAATGGACGTAAAACGAAAGACTTGGGTCGTGTTTTAGAATTAATTAGTGATGGTAAAAAAGATCAATATGCATTTGTGTTAGATGGTATGTATCGTTATTTCAAGGATGGACAGATTTCTGTTTCATATACTTGGAATGATTCGAAAGATAATACTTCTTATAATGGTAATGTTGCGAATACAGCGACGTTGAGTTTGATGGTTGCTGAAGATCCTCGAAATTTAAGTAAAATGAATTATTCTGATACACATTTCCGTCATAAACTGGTTGTGTATGGACAATCACCAACTTTTTGGGGAATGACTGCTGGTATTCGTTTTAGTGGAATAGGAGGAACTCGTTATTCGTTGGCAGTGAATGGTAACATGAATGGAGATTTTGTGAATTCGAATGATTTGGCTTATATCTATGATCCAAATAGTGCATCAACACCAGATTATTTAAAGAAAGGAATTCAGGCAATTTTAGATAATCCAGAAGTAGAAAAACATACAAAAGATTATATCCGCAAAAGTTTTGGAAAAATAGCAGAAAGAAATGGAGGTATTAATGGGTTTGCTGGAACGTTTGATTTGCGTTTAACAAAGAAGTTCAATATTGTTGAGAAGCATAAATTTGAAGTTGGTTTTGATATTTTCAATGTAGCGAATTTATTGAGTAAAGATTGGGGTGTTGGTCCTCGTATTGGAAAGCAAAATATTTATTCAATTAAAAGTTTTGATGCGACAGAGAAGCATTTTGTATATAATGTAAATACTAATACAGGAAAAACAAGTTATGCGTTTAGTCCTTATCAAATTCAGATAGGATTTAGATATAGTTTTTAATTATCATTTTTATGAAAAGAATAATTAGTTTATTGAGTGTTTTAGCCACAGTTGCTGTGGCTAATGCTCAGTTGCATACGGTTGATATTAAGAATTTTGATGAGTTGAAATCATATTTTGAACAAGATCAAAATAAACCTATTATAATTTCGGGGCATAGAGGAGGAATGATGCCTGGTTATCCAGAAAATAGTATTGAGGCTTTTGAGAAAACCTTGTCTATTATGCCTTCTTTTTTTGAGATAGATCCTCAACTTACAAAAGATTCTGTTCTTATTTTGATGCACGATGATACCTTGAATCGTACGACAAATATGCAAGGAAAGGTAAAAGATTATACCTATGCTGAAATAAAACATGCGAAATTAAAAGATAGGGAAGGAAAGTTGACTGATTTTAAAATTCCGACACTAAAAGAAGCTTTGGATTGGAGTCAAGGAAAAACTATTTTTCAATTGGATAATAAAGGTGTTCCGTATGCAACTTATGTGAAATTTCTGAAAGAAAATCCTTATCCTAATGTAGTTTTAGGTTTGCGAAAAGATGATGAGGTTGCTTATTATGCAAAACATCTTGAGTATGTAATGTTTATGAAACCTTTTCATTCGATGAAAGATGTTGAAAGTTTTGAGAAACTAAATGTTTCGTATGATAGAATGATTGCTTGGATTGGTTTGGAAGTGAAAGAAGAACAAAAAGAAATGATAGCTTATTTGCGTAAAAAAGGTGTTATGGTGATGATTGCCATTGCGCCTTCTACGGATAAATTGCCAACCGATATAGAAAGGGCAAGGGGTTATATTCAGCATTTAATTTCTCGACCAGATATTATTGAAACAGATTATCCTTCGCAATTCATTAACTACAAGTAATTTTATTAAAATATTTAGCAGAATACATCCTATTTGTTTCGAATAGGATTTTTTTTTGGTTAACTAAATTTATTTCAGTTGTGCATTTTTCATGTAAAAAGATTCTTTTCATTTTGTGATTTTAGAGTCTTGGATGATTACAGCCTTATTATCTTCTTGAGAGGCTATTTTCTTCATTTATACAACAAGCTTTGTGAGTTAAATGCTTAATATATGGTATTATATTTTATTTATTTGTAAATTAGTCATTATTAAATAATTACCAATGTGTATTGTTTTTATAAAAGCTGTAGTATGAAGGAAACAGAATTTACATTTTTGGAACTTCAGCAAATCTATGCGGAGTTTGTAGAACGTTATAGTACAAAGGATTTTAAATTGACTAAAGATGAGTTGATGACGGATCAAGAGGTTGCTGAATTGTTTGGTATATCTGAAAAGACTCTGGATAGGTGTCGCAAAAAAGGTGAGATTAAGTTTTTTAGATTAGGTTCTAAGAACTACTATTTGAGGAGTTTATTGTTTTTGGATATTTTGAAGAGGTATAATGATTGACAATTTTATGTGGGTCATTTAACTTTAATATTCCTAAGGCTAAATATGATTAGATTATTTTAGCCTTAGGAATATGTTTTTAAGTACTAATGGCACCTAAATAAACTGAGTTTGACACTTGGTCTTCTGTTTGTGAACGGAAGGCAATCCAAAAGTGTAGGGTTTTACCTATTTGAAAGTTGGATAGGCTTAAAGTGTAAGTTTCGTTCATTCGTTCTGTTGCATTTTCAATAAAAAATGTATTGTTTTCGTTTTCTACTGCTACTAATATTTGCAACATATCTGTAGCTGTGTCTGATGTGGGTGAAGCATTGTTCTGCCAGTTTATCTCGACCATTGCGGCTGATACTAAAGTAATAGATAATGGAATGGCGGCTAATAATGCACCTTTGGAGAAACAAATATTTTGGTAATTTGGTGTTATAGTGGCTGTTGAATAGTCTATTACAAGGTTTGTTGTGATGTTGGTAAACGCTTGATTGTAAGAAGATCGCATGCCTGTACGATAACCATAGTGTTTGCAAGCATAGGCTCTGTATGAGGTCATAAAGTCTATGGCAAGTTTCATTCTTTGCTGAACGAGTAATTGTTTTTCTGATGGTGCTTTGGTTCTTTTTTTAGGTCTGATTCTTGAAATCTCGTGACCATTTACATTTGCTACAACTATACGCCCTGTGCGTCCTGAAGAGCCTGCTAAAAGTGAATCATAAATTTTTCCCATTGTTTTATTTTTTTAGGGGTTATTATGCTAAAGTTCAGCAATATATATTGACAAAAATTCTATTTTCTTAAAATTTCTCTAATTGTCAGGTTTTTTCCTTATTTTTCTTTCTTTTTCCTTGGTTATCTGTTTTTGTCTTTTCTATTAATTGATTATCAATTGATTATAAGTTATGTACTGTTTTTATGTGTTTGTTTTTTCGATGATTCTTCGATAGTTCTTCGATGGTTTTATATCTATTCTATATTTGTTCTTCGATGTTTGTTCGATGTTTGTTCGATGAAGTGGAGTAGAAGTTTTTATGTAGAAAATATGTAGAAAATTTTCATAAAGTTTGTTTTGATTGGCTTTGTTTACAAAAAAATATAAGTGCAAATGATGTTATATTGACAAAAAAGGTGCTGCTATATAACTAAAAAATCCGAGCTATGAGCTCGGATTTTTTATGTGTGAATGTATAATTATTTTGCTTGTTTATCAATTTCGTTTTGAATTATTTGCCAATCATAGATTTGGAATGTTTTTCCATTGCTCATAGCAACAAAGAAACCTTTTGGGAATTTAGTTCCAAAATTGAAGTTTATAGCATCAGCTCCGTCACATTCGATAGTAGAAACTGGGATTTTAGCAATCAATTTGTGTTCATTCGGATTTGAAGCTTCACCTTGTCGTTTGTATACATTAAAATAATTTGCTTGTTGGTCCGAAATTAAGATATAGCCATCTGTTGCATTGGTTTTATAAATTGCAATTCCTTCGTGGTCGCGTTTAAAATCTTTTTGCCCAAAAAATGCAATTTCTTCGTTTCCTTTTTCTGGATCAGCATAATATTTTCTAATTCCTGCTGTTTCGTCAGCGTAATAAATAAAGCCTAATTCTTCATCAACAGCAATGGCTTCAATCTCTTTATTACCCGAATAATTTCCAAATTTACGCACCAAAGTAGCTTCTATTTTTCCATTCTTGTTTTCTAATGCATATTGATGTAGATATTCGCCACTTACACCATCTTTACGACCAACGATTGCATAAAACTTGTTGTTTTTGCTTTTGTATAGCGCAATTCCCATTGGGTCGCGTAATGTTTCGTCTTTGAAAACTTCGATTCCGCCATCGTCAATCAATTTAAAATCTGGAAGCGAAACAATTCTAATTTTATTGTTTGCACGTTCGGTAAGTACTGCAATGTCTACGTTTTTTCCATTCAGAGGAAAACCATACATCACATCTACATTATTTGGACGATTAAGTGGAACGATTTGTTTTACGATTTTACCATTCAAATCATAGGCATATAAACCGCCCGTTTCTTCTTGTTTGTCTGTTCCAATAATAAGTGATTTTTCAGGATTCTGATAATTGATCCAAATTGCAGGATCATCAGTGTCATTTGGTGTTTGCTCTGTTGTAACAGTTGGTTTTACTGCATTTGTAGGAACTGGAGCCAGTTTAGAGGATTCACAAGAAAATAGAATAGTGAAGAGTGATAATGTGATGAATATTTTTTTCATAATTGTTTAGAAATCAAATTTTAGACCTAAAGTAAAACGTGGTTGATAATATTCGAGTTGCATTGTTTGACTCGAAACTCCTTGGTAGTAACGTAAAGGTTGATTTGTTAAATTGTTTGCTTCTGCAAAAATTCGTAATTGCTTCGAGAATTTATACGACGCATTTGCATCTAAAAATAATTGTTTGTCATAGTAACTATCCTCGAAAGCATTTCCACCAATCTCGTCTAAATAAGCGGCAGTATAATTAACCGAAACACGTGCAGAAAACTTTTTGTTCTCGAATGCTAACGAACCATTGAACATGTGTGGAGCTGTTTTAGGTAAATCAAGATCTTTTCTCAAATCACCATCTTCATTGGTAATACCTTTCGCTTTTGAATCGGTGTATGTATAGTTAAGATAAATTCCCAAATGTTTGAAAAATTCGCCTGGAATAAAATCTAATTGACGCTGAAATGCTACCTCAAATCCGAAAACATTCACGTGATCTCCATTTCTAGCTTGTGTCATTTTCCAATTTTCTCCAGCAGGAACTGGGTTTGCTATGTCAGGAAAAAGCGTTTGGAAATCATTTGTTGTAAATGTATTGTTTTTGTAGGTATAGATGAAATCGTTTAATTTTTTGTAGAAAAATCCTCCCGAAACAATTCCGATATTCTCGAAATAATTTTCAGCCATCAAATCATAATTCATGGCGTAGGTCGCTTTCAGATTTGGATTACCTGCAAAAAGCTCTGTATCTTCTTTCAAAACACTTACAAAAGGTGCTAAACTGTAATAATTCGGTCGTGCAATACTTGTTGTGAAAGCCGCTCTCAAAATAAAATCATTTGTAAATTTATGTTTCAAAGAAAGACTTGGTAAAACGTTTGTATAATCGTTTTTGTGTTTGATTTCTCCAATCAAATCTTCCTCATCTTGCACATAATTCCCAGTATAATCTATAGAAGTATTTTCGATACGAACACCTACAATCAAAGATGTTTTAGATGATAAATCTTGATCCCAGCGAACATATCCTGCCGAAATATATTCTTTCGCTTTGTAGTTAGAAGCAAGATATTCAGAAGGTTCTAAGTTAGATTCGAATAGATTTGTATTGTTTAAATCTAAATTTCCCAATTGGTGATTTGAATAAAAATATCCTGCTTGATATTTTTTACCAGCATTGAAACGATTGCTTGACCAATTTACAGGATCTTGAGTACTCAAATTTCCCATTCCATCTATGCTCTCGTACGAATAGAAAATATTTTCGCGCTCTTTGTCTTTCAAACGAAGGCGACCACCAAAACGTAAACGACCTTTTTGATTTGAGATAACACTTAACGGAACTCTGAAATTAAGCTTTGCACCGAACTCTGTTTCATCTGTATAATCGTGTTGTTCTGATAACGAACCAACTTTGAATTTTGTTAAATCTTCTGCAGAAGTTGTCGTTACATTCGGATATTTTGCATCAGATAAATCTTCATTAAATGTAACACCTTTTACGCGATAATCAATGTAGCGCTCATTTGGTCTATCTTCGCTCGCTTTTGAGTAAGAAACCGCCCAATCCATATCGATTTTTGGTGATAATAAATGCTCTCCTCGCAACGAAACATTGTAAACGCGTTGATCTTCTAAACGCGCATTTTTATTGCGGTTATTATCAATTCCACCTTTTGTTTCACGACGAATATTTCCTTTGTAAGTTCCTGTTTTTTCATCAAATTCTAAATCGCGATAAGTTACTCTATAACGGTTTTCTCGGTCGTCACGCCAATTGTAAATAGCAGAAAGATCAATTCTATTGTTTTCATTAAACTGATAATCTGCAGAAAATGAAGCACTCCTTCTTACACGTTGAATGTCATATTTACGAATCTGAAATTGTGATAAATAGGATTTATTTTCATCTTTATCCCAAACAGCTTCGATATTATCCGAACCAAAATTTTGAACCTGATAACTTCCAGAAACGACAACACCTAATTTCTTGTCAAAGAATCTATTTCCATATAAAAAAGCTGAATTGTACAAGCCTTTTTCGCGAATTGGTGCATAACCACCAGAAGCCGTTATAGAAATACGCTCTTTGTTTGGAACAGCACGCGTAATCAAATTTACAGCTCCACCAATTGCGTCTGCATCCATATCTGGTGTCAAAGTTTTGTTCACTTCGATAGATGAAATCATTTCCGCAGGAATCAAATCCATTTGTACATTTCGGTTATCACCTTCGGCAGATGGAATACGATCTCCATTTAACATGACCGAATTTAACTCAGGCGATAAACCTCTAATGATAATGTTTCTGGCTTCACCTTGATCGTTTTGCATCGTTACTCCAGTCACACGTTTCAACGCATCACCGATGTTAGAATCAGGGAAACGACCAACTTGATCCGAAGAAATAATATTGGTAATATTTCCGTTATTTTTTTGTTGATTCAATGCTTTTGCTTGCCCTTTTAAATAATCTCCAACCACAACAACTTCATTCAGTTCGTTGTAACCTGCGTTTAGAGAAAAATCAATAACAGCCGTTTTATTTTCGGTAACTTCTATTTGTTTGGAAATGGTTTCGTATCCCAAATAATCAATATAAATCGTATAAATTCCAGGTGTAAGATTTAGAAATTGATAATTACCATTTTGATCAGATACGGTATATTTATTCGAATTTTCGATGCGAATTGTAGCTCCTGGTAACGAAAATTGATCGTTAGAATCTACAACTTTTCCCGAAATAACGCCACTTTGAGCCAAAACAAATGGACCTAAAATGAATAAGGAGAGTTTTAAAAGATGTTTCATGAGAAATTAATTTCCTCAAAAATACATTTGCTATATATCCTAATTGTTAAATATTTATTATGAAATATTTAACATTTGTAAAGTAGCTTTAATTATTGCTTATTTTGATTAATTAATCACTTCAACCATTAGTATGTAATTGGATATTTAATCTAGCTTTTTACTAATTTTAGATGCGTAGTAATTGTTACTTTTGCATGAAATAAAACTTCTGATGTCGATTGCTGAATATTTAAAATTCAATCAAAAAATAAATTATAAAAACGAAATATTAGCCGGCTTAACTGTTGCTATGACAATGATTCCTGAATCGCTTTCGTTTGCAATTTTAGCTGGTTTATCACCTTTAATAGGTTTATATGGTGCATTTATCATGGGAATTGTAACGGCGGTTTTTGGAGGAAGACCAGCGATGGTTGCGGGTGGAGCAGGTGCTACCGTTATCACTTTAATCGCGTTGAATGCTACGTATGGTGAGCAATATATTTTTGCTGCGGTTGCTTTAGCAGGAGTTTTCCAGATAGTAGTTGGTGTTTTCAAATTAGGAAGATTTGTTCGTTTAATTCCTCAACCTGTTATGTATGGCTTTCTAAATGGTTTGGCGGTTGTTATTTTTATGTCACAAATAGAACAATTCAAATCAACTACGAATGGAATAACGAGTTGGTTGAGTGGTACACCTTTTTATACGATGGCTGGATTGACGCTAATTACAGTTCTGATAGTTTATTTCTTTCCGAAATTAACGAAAATTATTCCAGCTTCTTTGGTTGCAATTCTTGTGACTTTTCTATTGGTAATCGGATTTCATATTGATACAAAGACTGTTGGTGATATTGCGAGTATCAAAGGAGAACTGCCAAGTTTTCATATTCCGAGTGTTCCGTTTACGTTAGAAACCTTGAAAATTATTTTGCCTTATTCGATTATTATGGGTTCGGTTGGGTTAATTGAAACTTTGCTAACGCTTACTTTGGTGGATGAGGTGACTGAAACGAAAGGTTCGTCGAATAAAGAATGTTTGGCGCAAGGTGCTGCAAATATTACAAATGGATTTTTCGGTGGAATGGGAGGTTGTGCAATGATTGCTCAGACGTTTGTTAATTTAGATGCAGGTTCTCGTTCGAGATTAGGACCAGCAATTGGCGCAATAACAATCTTGATTATTATTCTAATTGGCGCTCCAGTGATTGAGAAAATCCCAATGGCAGCACTTGTTGGTGTAATGATGATGGTTGCAATTTCGACTTTTAAATGGGGCTTTTTTAAATTAATAACAAAAATGCCAAAATCGGATGTGTTTGTGAGTATTTTGGTGGCGATTATCACGATTGTGTTACATAATCTTGCTTTGGCTGTTTTTGTTGGTGTTATCGTTTCAGCTTTGGTTTTTGCTTGGGATAATGCAAAACGTATTCGAGCACGTAAATTTGTTGATGAAAATGGACGAAAAATATATGAGATTTATGGACCACTTTTCTTTGGTTCGACTTCTACTTTTTTAGAGAAATTTGAAATTAATTCTGATCCAAGAATAATTGTTATAGATTTGAAAGAGAGTAGAATAGTTGATATGAGTGCAATTGAATCTTTACATATTATTACATCTAAATATGCACAACAAGATAAAATTGTAATTTTGCGACATTTGAGTAAAGATTCTATTCGATTATTAGAAAATGCAAAAAGCGTTATTGAGGTAAATATCGAAGAAGATCCAACTTATAATGTGATGCCGAAATAAAAAAGTCAGCTTTTTAGAAGCTGACTTTTTTTATAAATATCGTTCATTAATTACATTCATATGATGGATGGAATGACCAGCCATTACATAACCGATTTTCTCAACAGAATACTCTCGATTACCAACTTTTCCTATTTTGTTTAAAGTTTGATCATTAAAAGATTCAAACTGAAAGTAAGTTGCTTTCATCAAATTAGTCCATTCTTTTATTAATTCTTCAGGCTTTCTTTCATTTGCGTTCGAATTCAACACATAGGCATTTTTATCAAAGAAATTCAACGTTTGAGAATCTTCTCTCGCAATATGTTGCGCACGATAAGAAAAAATACGTTCACAATCTATACAATGTTGTATCATTTCTTTGATCGTCCATTTACCTTCTGCATATGCATAATCCCATTTATCTAATTCTGTTACAATTATTAATGTTTTCTTGATGTCAGCAATACGTGTCTGTAAAGCATCTACAACTTCTATTCCATCGTAAATAGAAGTATAATTGTCGTGGTTTATTGTATTCATTTTTCAGTAATTTTTTACAATTTAAGGATAATTTGATGGAGTTATTTTAAGTATTTGTTAAAAATAAACCTTCATTTTTTTGAATTCATTTTTGATTTTAATAAAAAAATACGATTCTTTTAGAAATCATAAATCTTGTATTTGATAAATTTATTTTCCTGAAAATCGTTGTTAAGTTTGAGTTGGAAAGTAATTTTAAAAACATAGAATATAAGCGCATGATTTCTAACTTATCATACTCAAGTGGTGCATCACAATATCCTCTTTTAGGAGAAACAATTGGCGAAAATTTACGAAATACAGTTGCAAAATATCCGCAACAAGAGGCTTTGGTTTGCGTAGATCAAAATTATAGAGCGACGTATACAGAATTTTATTCACAAACCGAACAAATAGCAAAATCATTGATTGCAATTGGTTTGCAAAAAGGAGATCGCGTAGGTATTTGGGCGCCAAATCGTGCGGAATGGACATTGTTACAATATGCAACGGCCCGTGTGGGAATGATTTTGGTTAATTTGAATCCTGCTTATCGTGAAAATGAACTCGAATTTGTATTAAATCAAGCTGAAATTTCTGCAGTTTTTGCTTCTTTAAGCTTCAAAACAAGTGAGTATAAAGTGATGTTGAATAATGTAAAAGAGAATGCGAAATTACTAAAACATATCATTATTTTTGAAGAAAATTGGGATGATTTTTTGATTAAAGGAGAAGAAATTTCGACTTCAGAAGTGCATCAAATAGAGCAATCTGTTCAGTTTGATGATGCTGTAAATATTCAATATACATCTGGAACAACAGGCTTTCCAAAAGGAGTAACTTTAACGCATCATAATTTATTGAACAATGGTTTTTTTATTGGTGTTCGATTAAATTATACGCATCGTGATCGTGTTTGTATTCCTGTTCCATTTTATCATTGTTTCGGAATGGTAATTGGTAATATGGCGTGTACTTCGCATGGCGCTTGTATGGTAATTCCTTCGGATAGTTTTGATCCTGCAAAGACTTTAAATGCAGTCGAAATGGAAAAGTGTACATCACTTTATGGAGTTCCGACGATGTTTATTGCGGAATTAGAATTACCAAATTTTGATCGTTTCGATTTAACATCTTTGAGAACTGGTGTAATGGCTGGTTCGCCTTGTCCGATTGAAATTATGAAGAAAGTGCAAGCTAAAATGAATATGAAAGAAGTTTCGATTTGTTATGGGATGACAGAAACTTCGCCAGTTTCTACACAAACTATTATCGGAACACCTTTAGAAAAGCAAGTTTCGACGGTTGGAACAGTTCAAGATCATTTAGAAATTAAGATTATTGATCCGCAAACAGGAGATATTTTACCTCGTGGAATTGCTGGTGAATTTTGTACAAGAGGTTATTCCGTCATGCAAAAATATTGGAACAATCCGGAAGCAACTGCGCAAGTTATTGACGAAAATAATTGGTTGCATACTGGTGATTTAGCGACTATGGATGTTGATGGTTATATTAATATTACTGGACGAATTAAAGATATTATTATCAGAGGAGGAGAAAATATTTCACCAAAAGAGATTGAAGATTTTTTGTACGAACATGAATCAATTTCTGATGTTCAAATTATTGGCGTTCCAAGTATCAAATATGGAGAAGAAGTAATGGCTTGGGTGAAAGTGAAAGATGGTATTAGTGTAACAGAAGACGAATTGAAGGCTTATTGTTTATCCATTGCTCATTTCAAACGTCCTAAATATTGGAAGTTTGTACAAGAATTCCCTATGACTATCTCAGGGAAAATTCGAAAAATAGAAATGAGAGAAGTTTCTATAAAAGAATTAGGTTTAGAAAATGCACGAAAAGTGAAAACATCTTAAAAAAAGTATTAAAATCTATATCAAAAGTAGACTCAAAAATAATAATTTCAATTATCTTTGAGTCTATTTTAATTTTACAAAAATAAACGATCTAAACGATGTCAAATATCTTATTAATCGAAGATGAACAGGCAATTCGCAACGTTTTGAAAAGCATTTTAATGGACGAAAATCCAAAATGGAATGTGGATGAAGCTGAAAACGGAGCTATAGGGCTTGAAAAAATAAAAGAAAAAGAATACGACTTAATTATAAGTGATATAAAAATGCCGTTGAAAGATGGGATGGAAGTTTTATCGGAAGCGATGGAATACAATCCTGATTTAACAATGGTGATGATAACGGGGCACGGAGATGTTGATTTGGCTGTAGATGCGATCAAAAAAGGTGCGTACGATTTTATTTCAAAACCACCAGATCTTAATAAATTATTGACGACTGTTCGTAATGCTTTAGACCGTAAATCGTTGCTGTCTTCGAATAAAGAATTGAAGAAAGAAAATAAAGCTTTAAAGAAAAAAGTTGCTAAAAAATATGAAATGATTGGTGATGCTCCTGCAATTGCAGAAGTAAAACAAATTATAGATAAAGTGGCTGCTACAGACGCTCGTGTATTGATTCTTGGTCCAAATGGAACAGGTAAAGAGTTGGTTGCTCATCATTTACACGAGAAAAGTAATCGTAATGTAAAACCTTTGGTTGAAGTGAATTGTGCGGCAATTCCAGCGGAATTAATTGAAAGTGAATTATTTGGTCACGTGAAAGGGTCGTTTACCGGAGCTGTGAAAGACAAGCAAGGTAAGTTTGAATTGGCAAATGGAGGAACAATTTTTTTAGATGAAATAGGGGATATGAGTCTTTCTGCTCAAGCAAAAGTTTTGCGTGCGCTACAAGAAGGAAAAGTTTCGCCAGTTGGTTCTGAGAAAGAGATTAATGTAAATGTTCGTGTAATTGCTGCAACAAATAAAGACTTACGAAAAGAGATTGAGGAAGGTCGTTTTCGCGAGGATTTATACCATCGTTTAGCGGTAATTATCATTAATGTTCCAGCACTTAATGATCGTAAAGATGATATTCCTGCTTTGGTTGAACATTTTATTACTGATACAACAAGTCAAAAATCTTTTGATAATTCAGCGTATGATGCTTTGAAAGAATTAGATTGGTCAGGAAATATTCGTGAGTTAAGAAATGTTGTTGAACGTTTATTGATTTTGGGTGATGATCCAATTTCGAGAAAAGATGTTGAACAATTCGTGAAAAAATAATTCATCTCAGATGAAAAAAATTGTCTTTCTACTATTTATCAGTCAATTCTTTTTATTTTCATGTAAAAAGGATAATGTAGAAGTCGATAAAAGTTCGGACGGTTTGTCGCATGAAGACGTATTGTCTTTAGAGAAAAATTCTGTTTTTACGAGCGAAACGCTTATTTACAAAGGAGTTTTTGAAGGAAAATATTTTGGAGATAAAATCGTTCTGAAATTAGCAGATGACAAATTTACTGCTGAGTACAAAGGTCAATCTTATGATGGAGAATTGTTCAAAAAAGACGATGGATCGTTGATGGAAATCGATTCAAAAAAGAAAAAATTACCTTTTCAATTTTTACGTTGGTCAGACAATTCGGAGATTATGATTCTCAATGAAGATGGAATGGCTGATGATAATGGTGAAAATTATTTAACAAGAATTTCAGATAAATGAAAATAAAATTTACGTGGATTTTAAGTCTTATTGCAATTACTTTTTTAGTAAGTTGTAATTCTTCTTCAGCCAGTAAAAATGATGAATTAGGAAAACGTTTTTTCGAAAATTATTCATCTCGAAAAGATTATAAAAAAATGTTATCTTTTTACAACGATAGTTTGGTATATGAAAATGTGGCACAATATTCGGGAGGTTCTACGGTAGATCCGCGTTATTTATTGAATGATATTATTCGTTGGAGTGATCAAACAATGCAATATGAAAACAATAAATTATTGAAAGTAAATGAATTATTTTCTAACGATTCGATGATTATTGCAAGCGGAGAATTTTCGCCTTATACCTATAATGGAATGAAGTTTCCAGCGATGAAATTCACGACATATTTGTATTTAGATCAAAATTCGAAAATCAAAAAACAAGTTGATTGGTTCAATTATCCGATTGAGGATATTATTGAGTTGTATCAGTTGCAACAAGGTCAAGACAAAATAAAATTAGATAAACAATAGTTTTAATAAATCCAGTTAGAGTTTTTTAACTGGATTTTTTTATTTTTAGATATGATAAGAATTGCTACAGAAAATGATATTGCTGAATTGAAAAGAATGATGATAAAATTGTTACAACATCATCAAGAGTTTAATGCATTATATCAAATAGATTTGACTTACAAACATGATATAGATGATTTTTTCAAGGGAATTTTACAACAACAAAACATAAAAGTATTTGTAGCTGAAATAGAAAATCAGTTGGCGGGATATATCATTTGTTCGAAACATCTTCGCCCGAAATATTTTGCGATAAAATCAAAAGGAAGAATAGATTCTTTATATGTCGATGCAAATTATCGCAATCAAAATATCGCTTCTAAATTGGTTGAAGAAGCGATGAATTTCTTGAATGATCAAGCTTATATTGAATTAGAATTTATAGCGGAAAATCAATCTGCAAAAGGCTTTTGGCTGAAAAATGGTTTTGAGATTTTGAATTATCAATGTATTTTGAAATTGAATTAATATCAAAAAAAAAGCTCCAAAATAGGAGCCTTTAATTTATTGTTCAGAATTGAAATAGACTTTATAATAATACATTTTCTTTTCTTCGTCAAAACCACGCTCCAAATATTCTTCAGCTGCATCAGGATTTGTCAAATCTAATTTGATGTTAATCTTTGTATCTAATTTAATTTCACTTTTAATTTTCTTAGATTCTTTCATCAAAGTTGGAACTGAAACTTCGAAAGCTTCCACAAATTCAACACGATTATTTTCGCTATAATCTTTCTTATATTCTTTGAATTCATCAATAATTTCGAAAGGTTTCAAAACTTGATCTTCAAAAATTTCATTCGTTACAACTTCATTCGAATTCAACACATTTATCGAATTTGAGATAAATTCTGCTTGTTGTTTTTTGTCTGTTTTATCCAAAAGAAAATCATTCGAGAAATCTGTAATCAACTCCATATATTTCTTCGTATGGTAATTGTTATCCTTAATCAAATCAATTTCCAAGAAATTTTTCTTCCAATATTCTGACTCCACATTTTTATCATCGATAGAGTAGACGCGGAAACCTTCGTCGCGATAAGCATCAAGAATAAGACAGGCTTTGTCGATTCCTTCTAGCTTATAACCTTTCCAAATGTTGTAATCTAAACCACGTGATTCGTCAAAACGCAAGAATTTCTTCTTATTCTCTAATTTATAAATTCCAATTCCACGGCAAGGAATTCCGTCGAACATCATATTTTCGAAAAGGGCAATAAAAACTTCACCACTTTTGATCTGCGGATGTAATGATTTCTCGTATAAATGACTTAAAACTTCTTGCGAAAAATCGATAAAATCTATTTCTTCATCAAACATTTGCTTGCATTGATTGTACAAAACATTAAATTCTAATTTTTCTGTATAATGCGTGAAACGATTAATTTCGAGTGTTTTTTTGAACGGACTTAATAAGAAAGGAACCAATTGTTCTTCCTTAGATTCATCGTATTCTAGTGTTTTATCGGCAAAAATGTTAGCTTCTTCTCGAACTTTATGTCCAACTTTTTGTAAACTAATAAAGGCGATGTAAGCATTTTTAACGTCAATCATTTTATATAATTTCTTAAAAACAAAAGTAATCAATTCAGAAATCAATACAAACGATGTCAGGAATAAAAATATTTAACAAAATTGTCAAACAAAATTGTTAATGCAATTCATTGAATTTGAATGGCTTATAAATTATTTTGATTGTTATAACATTTTCTATGGTTTAAACTTATAATTATGGCTCGGAAATAGTATTAGGAGAAATGTCTTAATTTATTAAAAAGTTGGGTGATGAAAAAAATTAAATTTACACTTTTAGGAGTAGCTTTTACAGCCATGTTAGCTGTTGGTGTAAATGCTCAAGATAGAGGTCAAAGAGGTGGTGAGAGAAGTTCTTCTTCAAGAGAAGCAACTTCAAGAAGTCAAGGGAATGGACGCTCTGAAATGGCTAGAACAGAAAATAGAACTAGCCGTATTGAAGGAAATAGAACAGAAAGAATAGGTCGTGGAAATTCTACGAATGAATCTTGGAAAAATTCTACAAATAGAACAGAACGTGAAACTAGTACACGTATAGATAGAAATAATACTGCTATTGTAGGTAGCAGACCAAGTTCTAATAAAGATTGGAATAATAGTAAAAAATAGCCAAGGAAATCAAGGCAATAGATCTGAGAGTTTAAAAAACAGAGATTTCTACAACAATCCAGTTCGTATAAATTCTAGCTCATACAACAGAGGAAACCGACCAGTTTCTAATGTGAATGTAAGAAACTATAACAAGTATTCGTATAACAGTTATAACTTCTACGGAAACAATGGTATTTACTATCGTCCTTATAACAATGGATATGTGAGATATATGCCATATGTAGGATTTAGAATTAATATTTTACCAGTAGGTTATGTAACAATTAATATTGGTAATAGAAATCCATATTATTTCTACGAAGGTGTTTATTACAGCCCAAATAGAAATTATTATGAAGTAGTTCAAGCTCCACTAGGTGCTATCGTATATGCGTTACCAGCAGGATATGAAAGAGTAGATTATGGAGGAGAATATCTGTATGAATTTGGAGGTGTTTTGTACCAAAAAATTTACAATAGAGGAACAAGAGCTTATCAAGTAGTAGGTTATTTAGATTAGTATAGGTTTTAGTAGTTAAGTAAAAGCCCAAACAGATTGTCTGTTTGGGCTTTTTATTTGTAGCGAAGAGCAGAATCGAACTGCCGACCTCAGGGTTATGAATCCTGCGCTCTAACCATCTGAGCTACCTCGCCTAAATTTTAATTTTTGCAAAGGTAATTTTTTTTTGATTTTATAACAAAACTTATTTTGATTTTCTTTGGTAGATACAATTCATTTTATATCTTGCGACTTCAATAAAATAGAATTATGCCAAAAAAGAAATATCAAGTAGAATTTTCAATCAAGTCTTCACCGTCTTTGCTATATAACTATATTTCAAACCCTTCAGGTTTATCAGAATGGTTTGCAGATAACGTAAATTCTCGTGGAGAAAAATATACTTTTATTTGGGATGGACACGAAGAATCTGCATTTTTGATGAAATCTAAGCAAGATGGATACGTGCGCTTTCAATGGGAATATGATGAAGACACAAAATATTTCTTCGAATTAACAATTGTAGAAGACGATTTAACGAACGATGTATCATTAGTTATTACAGATTTTGCTGATGAAGACGAAGTAGAAGAATCAAAACAATTGTGGGAAAGTCAAATTGAAGATCTTAAAAAAATCTTAGGATCTGTTTAAAATCTATTATTTTGAAAATTAACTTAGGTGGTGTTATTGTCGAAAAAGCAAATGCAGAAATAGGAATTCAGAACAGAGCTTTTCGTAATGGTGATGCTGTAAAAGAAATTTTACGATTTGTAAATGGTGAAATTATTGATTGGGAAGATCATTATTTCAATCTAATGGCTTCTATGCGTATTTACCGCATGAATATTCCGTTAGATTTTACACCAGAATTTTTTCAAGAACAAATCAATTTATTAGCAGAAGCAAATCAGACCAAATCAGGGAAAGTAGAATTTTTTGCGTTCAGAAATGATGAGGAAGATTATCTAAAAGCATCCATCAATTATTTGATTTCCATTGAAAATAGTGAAAATGATTGGGAGTTTTTACAAGCTGAAAACGAAATTGATGTTTACAAAGATTATGCGATCAATACTGCATTTTATTCACTCGTGAATACGTATCGTCCAGAAGAAAATATTGCAGAAATCTATCGTTTAGAGAATGATTATGCTGATATTATTTTGGTAAATGCAAACAAAAAAATGGCGCGTTCTTTACGAGGAAATATTTTTGTTGTGAATGGAGAAACGATTCGTACACCGAAAAAAGAAGAAGGTGTTATTACTAGTGTTTTGAGAAATAATTTCATTACAAAAATTAATAAAGCCGAAGAATTTAAAGTAGAAGAAGTCGAAATTTTTCCATTTGAAATTCAGAAGGCAGAAGAAGTTTTCATTTTGATTGATGGAATTGGAATTTTACCAATTACCAAAAATCGTAAAAAAGAATACACTTTAGACAAAACAAAATCGATTTTTAAGTATTTATAATTGATTAATTCATAGAAGGATCAGCGGGGGTGTTTAGCCAAATTAAGTTCTCACCTCCAAGCTGTTTCATCAATTTTTTCCACAAATCAGCATCCCAACGCTCAAAAATATCAAAATCCAAATCCGTTACAGCCCACGAATTATTGTTTAATTCATCTTTGATTTGCTTTGGTGCCCAACCACAATATCCAATAAAAAACTTGATTTCATCTTGACTAATCAAATTCTGATTTACTGCATCACGCACATCTTCATACACGCCAGACCAATATAAATTTTCAGTAATTTTTTCACTATTTCTGATTAAATCAGGTCGTTTGTGAATATAATAGATGTTTTCTTTATCGACAGGTCCACCTTCAAAAACAATAGATGCAGACTCCATTTCAGATACAAAAATACTAATCGGAATATGAGAAGAATGATTAAGAATAAAACCAATACTTCCAGATTCTAAGTGTTCTGTAATTAAAATTACACTTCTCTGAAAAATATCGTTACTTAATGTTGGTTTTGCGACCAAAATAGCTCCTTTTTTTATACTTTTGATAGACATTTTTGTTTCGGTTTTGTTACGTAAATCTTAACGAAATATACAATTAGCTGTTTAAAAATATAAAATAATCATTAATGAAACAAGATTTAAGTTATAAAAGAAAAGTTTACGAAAAACAGTCGATGAATTTTGATTCGTTAAGAGAAAATCCGATCGAACAATTTCGTGATTGGTTTCTGCAAGCTGAAGAATCGGATGGAGTGGATGAAGCAAATGCGATGTCTGTTGCAACGATTGGTGAAGATGGATTTCCGAGAACGCGTGTTGTTTTATTGAAAAGATATACGGACGAAGGTTTTATTTTTTATACGAATTATAACAGTCAGAAAGGAAAAGCTTTATTAGAAAATCCGAAAGTTTGTTTGTCATTTTTTTGGCCATTTCTAGAAAGACAGATTATTATAAAAGGTGTGGCTGAAAAAACTTCGGATAATAATTCGGATGGATATTTCGAAACACGTCCAAGAAGTAGCCAGTTAGGTGCTTGGATTTCGGCGCAAAGTTCTGTGATTGATGAGCACGAAGATTTGACGGCAGAGGAATTGGAATTAGAAAAAAAATACGAAGGAAAAGAAATTCCTCGTCCAGCACATTGGGGAGGTTTCTTGATTCGCCCAACTGAGATAGAGTTTTGGCAAGGACGTCCAAGTCGTTTACACGATAGAGTTCGTTATGTTTTACAAGACGATTTTGATTGGAAAAAAGAGCGTTTAGCACCTTAAGATATAAAACAAAAGCCTCTAATTAAGAGGCTTTTGTTTTTGATGTATAGTCTAATAATGGTTCGTATTCTTTTAGGAAAGCAGCTTTTTTTTGAAACAATAAGTTATTTGAAACTTGATCTACAAAGTATAAATTTTCGATTAAATTTTCAAAAGCATTGTTGTTATAACCTGTAGAGTCAAAAAAGAAAATCCAATCTTCATCTATAAAATATTGTGCATTTTCAATTTCTCGAATAGTTATTTTTTCCTTTGCGATTTCACTTTGTAGAATATCTTTTGTTACATTTTTAAGTTGCTCTATTTGATTATTCAAAACTGTTAAAGCTTCGATTCTTAGCTTTTCATGAATGGGTTTTGTTGCAAAATTAATATGAGTTCTAATTTCATTTACCAATTGAATATTTGCTGATAAATCTGCTTCAACTTTGATGCAATCTTCTAACAAAATAGTTTTTTGTTCATCTAAATTAGATTTGAAAAATATTTTGATATTGTCTAAATATTCTGAGAACTCAGCTTCTTTTTCCTTATTTATTTGCTCTAATTCTTCTTTAACTTTCAGTACATCTTGTTTTTTATTGTAAACAACATTGTTGTATTTGAATGGTTGCGGCTTTTTTTGACCAGTAAAAAAATCTAATTGAAGTAAATCAATTTGTAAAGCTAAATATTGTTTTGCAACTAAAATATTTTCATCCGAAAACAATTCATTCGTAGGAATATTTTGTTGTTTATTCGTTAAATCAACTTCTTTAATTCGATCAAAATGTAAATCATAATTTGTAAAAAAATGATTGTAAACTTTAGGGTAATTGTATTTATTATAAATGGTTTTAAACGTTTCAATAAATTCTGAATTATTTATTTCATTGACACGGTATAAATTTAATTGAAAGAAAAAATTGAATGTAAATTCTTCTTCAAATTCATTATTTTTTTGAAGTAATGTAATTGCTTTTGGAGATTTATCTATTTTAGAATGATGATTTGTAGACGCTATATTTGCCAAACGTTTGTCCATTTCTGGATGTGTCGACCATAAATCTTCAAATTGTAGTAAAGAATGATTTTGATTAAATTCATTAATTCCAACAATAGCTAAATTATTTTCTAAAGAAAGTTCGTAATCATCGATATAAAAGTCAACTAATTGATTCATGTTTTGATAAATATTAGTCGAAAACTTTTTATCATCTTGTAAATTTGTATAAAAATTAGCTAATTCTTGGTAAACAAATTGATACAATTCTATTCTCAATAATGGTTTGCTCATCGTCTCAATTCCCACAACATTTGTTGCAATTTGATCAGCATGAAATTCCATTTCTCGACTTAATTTTAGATAATTGAATTCTAATTTTTTGTGAATTATTTTCAAAATAGATTCAATCATTTTATTGTAAGCAACAGCGCCCATTGAAATAAAACCAACAATTCCATTAATTTGACCTAAATTATCAACATCAAATTTTAAGGTTTGATTACTGTATAAAATATCTTCCATAATTTTGGTCGCATTTCCAACATGGCTACCAATTGTCATTGATTTTTGAGAAAAATGCCCAAATTCGTGCGCAATAATTCCTTTTAACTCATTTTGAGAAATACCATGAAGCAAACCAACGCCAATAGATAAGTTTTTTCTTGTTGGAAAAACTAAACTTTGCAAATTGTTCGAATAGGAAACATATGCATTTACATCATCAATAATAAATACTTTTTTGGGATGTTTTGTGCCAACTTTATCTGCGGTTGCTTTTATTAATTTGAATAATTCTGGTTGATCTGTTTCAAAAATTTCAATTCCATTTGTAGCTGTTTTTTTGAAAATATTTAGAATAAATTTAATATTATAGTAAACGATTAAACCTCCTAAAGCCAACAGTCCCAAACCTAAAAAAATGGTAATCCACATTGGTTTAGCAATGACGATAGCGATTCCTCCACAAACACAAATTATGAAAATGATGATGCTCAAAATTGTAGAAAAGAAGAGAGTAATCAAGAAAAGAGCAATCCATACTGCCGATTTTTTTTGCGCCTTTTTGTACGTTTCAGAAACGTTTATTTTAAAAGAATTCATAGTGTTATTTAAAGTTTCGAATATAAAAAAACCTGATGAAATTTCATCAGGTTTTTTCTATATCATTTTATTGTTGATTATTTATTAAACTCTTGTGCAGTTTTACGAATAATCGCTAAACATTCGTGTAATTGTTCTTCGTTCATCACTAAAGGAGGAGCGAAACGAATGATGTTTCCGTGTGTAGGTTTGGCTAATAATCCGTTGTCTTTCATTGCAACACAGAAATTCCATGCTGTTTCAGATTCTGGTGTATCGTTGATTAAAATTGCATTTAATAAACCTTTTCCACGAACTGATTTGAATAATGGAAATTCTTCAGCCATTTTCGTGATTTCTGTTCTAAAAATTTGTCCTAATTTTTCAGAATTTTCAGCTAATTTTTCGTCCAAAACAACTTGCAAAGCTTCTGTAGCAACAGCCGCAGCTAATGGATTACCTCCATAAGTAGAACCGTGTTGTCCTGGTTTGATGACATTCATTATTTCATCATTTGCTAAAACTGCAGATACTGGATAAGCTCCACCTGAAACGGCTTTACCTAAGATTAAAACATCAGCATCAATATTTTCGTGATCGATTGCTAACATTTTTCCTGTACGTGCGATTCCTGTTTGAATTTCGTCCGCGATAAATAAAACATTATGTTGTTTACATAATTCTTCACAAGCTTTCAAATATCCTTCAGAAGGTACATTAACACCAGCTTCTCCTTGAATTGGTTCTACTAAGAATCCACAAATTTTATCTGCTTTTTCTTCTAAAATTTGTTTCAAAGCTTCAACATCATTGTATTCTACAGCTTCGAAACCACTTGTGTAAGGATTGAAATTTTTACGTGCATCTTCATCATTCGAGAAAGAAATAATAGTAGTTGTACGACCATGGAAATTGTCTTTACATACTACAATAATCGCTTCACCAGTTGGAATTCCTTTCTTTTCGTAACCCCATTTACGAGCAATTTTTAGCGCTGTTTCTACAGCTTCTGCACCCGTATTCATTGGCAATACTTGATCGAAACCGAATAATTCTGTGATAAATTTTTCGTATTTTCCTAATTCCGCATTATAAAAAGCACGAGAAGTTAACGTTAATTTTTCGGCTTGATCTTTCAACGCTTTAATAATTCTAGGATGACAGTGACCTTGATTAACAGCTGAATAAGCTGATAAAAAGTCGAAATATTTTTTTCCATCAACATCCCAAACGTAAACACCTTCACCTTTTTCCAATACAACTGGAAGTGGGTGATAGTTATGCGCTCCGTATTTTTCTTCTAATGCAATTAATTCTGCTGATTTTTCCATGTAATGATTTGTTTTTGTTTGTTCGTAATATTTTATAAAAAAACCGACAAATAATGGTCGGTTCTATTTCGTTTCTAAATTTTTCTCAATTAATTGAATATCTTTTCCAAAGAATTTTTTTGCCACTTTTATAATATTATCTGTATTGTCAGAAATATAAAATGTATAGTTTGCAACAGTATCTTTCGCAGCCAATTTTCCTTCTTTTGCCAATTGATAAATTACTTGATTCACGACAATTAAAGGTGAATTTACGATATCAACTTTTCCTTCAAATACTTGATTGATTTCTTTTTCCAGATGTGTATAATGCGTACATCCTAAAATAATCGAATCAATTCCTTCTAATTTTTTGTTCAATAAATACGTTTCTAAAACTGCTTTAGAAATCGTAGAATTTGTAAAACCCTCTTCGATAACAGGTACTAAGAGAGGAGTAGCCATTTCAATAACCGTAATATGTTTATTTCGACGACGAATTGCTTTCTTGTACGCGCCCGAATTTACAGTTGCTTTTGTTGCAATAACACCTATTTTTTCTCTTAATTCGAACGAAACTTTCTCCGCAACAGGCGAAATAACATCGATAACAGGAACATCTTTTCCTGCAGCTTCTCTAATTTCTTTCAACGAATTAGCGGTTGCAGAATTACATGCAACTAAAATCGCTTTACAATTATTGTCTATTAAAAAATTAGTAATGTCTACCGAAAATTGTGTAATCGCTTCTTTCGATTTTTCTCCATAAGGCAAATTTTGAGTATCGCCAAAATAGATCAAACTTTCGTTTGGTAGCAGACGTTTTATTTCTTTTGCAAACGTCAAACCACCAACTCCAGAGTCGAAAACACCAATTGGTCTGTTATCATTCATATCGCAAATTTAACAAATTAATTGATGTAAAATAATCTAGAAGCAATTCCGTCTGCGAAAAATTTTGCTTCGGGTTTCAAAATAATTTTATTTTCTTTCTTTTCGACTAAATTTTCGTTGATTAATTGATTGAGTTCTTGATGAAAAGAATTAACTAAAGGTTGAGAAAATTCTGAATTAATTCGATTTAAATCTATTCCATAAATTGTTCTCAATCCTATCATTATCATTTCATTAAATTTTTCTACTTCATTTAAAACTTCAATTTCTTGAGGTAGATTATTTTCGTTGATAGCTTGTATGTATTTAGAATTATTTGCAATGTTCCAAGCACGAGTTTTTCCGTTATAAGAATGCGCAGAAGGTCCAATTCCTAAATAATGAATTCCTTTCCAATAATTAGAATTGTGTAAAGAAAAATACTCTTCTTTTCCGAAATTAGAGATTTCATATTGAATAAAATCATTCGAAGTTAAAGTGTCAACTAAAAGTTGAAATTGTTCGTTTTGACGATCTTCATCAACCGGTTTTGTGATTCCTTTTTTGATTTGATGATTTAAAATTGTTTTTTCTTCGACTGTTAACGCATAAGAAGAAATATGTGGAACATTCAGCTCAATTGCTTTTTGCAAATTTTGCTTCCACATTTCGTTGGTTGTGGTCGTAGAACCATAAATCAAATCAATAGTGATATTTTCGAAACCAAAATCTTGCGCCAATTTTATTGAAGTTTCAGCTTCTTGTGCATTATGTGCTCGATTCATTAATTTCAAATCTTCTTCAAAAAATGATTGAACACCAATCGAAAAACGATTAATCGGAGTTGATTTTAAGAAATTAAGTTTTTCTTTATTCAAATCATCAGGATTCGCTTCGAGTGTAATTTCCTTTAAATTTTTGGTTGAATAATTTTTATAAATCGTTTCGAAAATACTTTCTAATTCAATTTCGGACAGGATAGAAGGTGTTCCTCCTCCAAAATAAATCGTTTCTAAAGGTGTTGAAATTTCATCTTTTCTGATCTCAAGTTCTTTATTAATTGCTTGAATTAAATTTGATTTATGTTGAAGATTTGTCGAAAAATGAAAGTCGCAATAGCTGCATTTTTGTTTACAAAACGGGATATGAATATAAATTCCTGCCAAAATATTATGATTTGAAGCAAAATTATAATGAAATTATAGGCTAAAAAAATTGTTATAAAAAAAACTAAAAATTAATATTGGTTTTGTAAATAAATCTTATATCTTTATCAACGAAAATAAAATACTATGAATAAAGGAACTGTAAAATTCTTTAATGAAGAAAAAGGATACGGATTTATTAAAGATGACGAATCAGGAAAAGAGTACTTCGTACACGTTTCTGGTTTAACAGACAAAGTAGCTCAAAACGATAAAGTATCTTTTGACTTAGAACAAGGAAAAAAAGGCATCAACGCCGTTAATGTGAAAGTAATCTAATTAATATATTATCTCAACATATTTCTTGTAAGCGACCTATTTAGGTCGCTTTTTTTATTCTTTGATTTCGTCGCTATTTTGATAAAACTCTGCATCACGAAGCAATTCATTCACGAAATGATACAATCTTCCTAGCTGATATTTTGCCAAATAATGACCATATAAACTCGCTAAATAGGTTCCTAAAGTAATCAATAATGCAATAGGAATACTCCAAATCCATACACTATTTCCTTGTACAATATATTCGGAAACCGCATAAGAGCCTAAGGTGATAAAAATAGCTCCGCTCAAACCATACAAAAATGCGAAAAATGTCCAAACATTAGAAGGGGGACCAATAATTCCTCTTACAACCAAATAGTTAGGATGATCATCGTCATCTTCAATTCTGATTTGTAATTGCGGGTGCCAATATTTATCCTTGTCTTTGCGGACACGAATCATCGCAACTTCCTGATTGGCATAACCTCCATATTCGGTAGAATTAGTTTCGAGATGTTTTTTGATTAAATCAATAAATTCTTGTTTTGATAAATGCGTAAAAACCTTAAAACGTGGTCGGCTTAAAAGAGATTTAATTGGAACTTTTTGGCTCATATTCTATTACTTTCTTTAAATTTACAATAAATGTTTAGATTATGACAAAAATCATTTCTGATACTTATGAGAAAATTTATGAAATAGTTCGTCAAATTCCCGAAGGACGTGTTTCTACTTATGGATTGATTGCAAAATATATAGGAGAAAAATTTTCGGCTCGCGTGGTTGGTTATGCAATGAATCATGCACATAATCGAGAAGATGTTCCTGCGCATCGTGTTGTAAACAGAAATGGTTTGTTAACTGGAAAACATCATTTTAATCCTTCGAGTCTGATGCAACAATTGTTAGAAAATGAAGGTGTAGAGATTATAAATGATAAAGTGATTAATTTTAAAGAAATTGTATGGGATCCGAATGAATCTCATTAAAATCTGTAACAAAATTTACTTTCTTCTTACTAATTTTACAAATCAAATGATATAGAAAATGGAATTTTTATTGCAAGCTCAAGGCTTAACAAGAAAATATAAAGATAAAGTTGCGCTTAATAATTTTAGTATCAATATTCCACAAGGTTCTATTTATGGACTTTTGGGACCAAATGGTGCTGGAAAAACAACTTTTATTCGTATTGTCAATCAAATTACGGCGCCAGATAGTGGAACTATTTTGCTAAATGGAGAACCCTTGACAAAAAAATCAATTGGGCAAGTTGGTTATATGCCAGAAGAACGTGGTTTGTATAAGAATATGAAGGTTGGAGAACAGGCACTGTATTTTGCAAAACTGAAAGGTCTTTCTTCTGCGGAAGCTAAAAAACGTACCGAATATTGGTTCGAGAAACTTGATATGATGTCTTGGTGGAACAAGAAATTGAGCGAGTTGTCGAAAGGAATGGGACAAAAAGTTCAGTTTGTGATTACAGTTATTCACAATCCTTCTTTGCTGATTTTTGATGAACCTTTTAGTGGTTTTGATCCTGTAAATGCACAAATTATTGCGAATGAAATTCTTGAATTAAGAGATAAAGGAACGACAATTATTTTTTCGACGCATCGTATGGAATCTGTAGAGGAAATGTGTGATCATGTTGCTTTGATTAATCAATCGAATAAAGTATTAGATGGAACAATTGAAGAAGTTAGAAATCAATTTAAGACAGGGAAATTTTCGATTCAATTGAATGAAATTCCCGCTGATTCTCTTCAAAATTTAGCGAATGAATTTGAGATTTCGGATGTACGAAACATTAATCAACGAACTGAATTTAATTTGTTATACAATAAAGAAACACCAACTAATGTGATTTTAGATAAATTGATGCAAGTTGGGCAAGTTCATCAATTCAAAGAAATTATTCCTTCGATGAATGATGTGTTTTTGGAAGCCGTTAAACAAAGTTCAATTCCTAATCTTTAAGCTAATTATCAAATGAAAAATATATTTTTAGTTGCACAACGCGAGTTCTTTTCTCAAGTAAAAAACAAAGCGTTTATTGTTATGACTTTTCTTTCGCCTTTGTTGATTGTTGGGGCAGGAGCGGTGATTTTCTTTTTGAGTTCTGCGAATAATTCGGAAGTGAAAAATATTGCAATTGTAGATGAAAGTACAGAGTTTGTAACCTCGTTTAAATCGACTAAACAAATGATGTTTAGTATTTACACGCCTCAAGAGTTGAAATCTATCAAAGATACTTTGAAAGGAAGCGAATATTTGAATGCGATTCTTCATATTCCGAAAAATACAGATGGAAATTATGAAAATATCGAGAAAAATACTGAATTAATCACAAATGGAAATCTTGGAATTACTGATCGTGAAAAACTTTCGAGAACGATTAGTGATAAAATAGAAAAAGAAAAACAGGCAAAATCTGGTATTGACAAAGCGGCTTTAGAAGCTTCTAAGGCACGTGTTAACCTGAATGTTTTTAACGTTACAGACGGAAAAGAAGATAAAGGAATGGAGTTGAAAATCGGATTATCGATGTTTTTAACTTACATTATTTTCATGTTTGTGATGATTTATGGTGTAAAAGTAATGCGTTCTGTGGTTGAAGAAAAAAATAATCGCGTTGTAGAAATTATCATTTCTTCTGTAAAACCTTTCGAATTAATGATGGGTAAAATTTTAGGAACGACAATGGTTGCAGTGACGCAATTTGCAATATGGATTGGAATGACAATGGGGTTATTGATTTTATTTCCTGCAATTGCAGCATCGAGAATGGATATGTCACAACAAATGATGAATCAAGCACAATTAGCGGAAACTAACCCAGATATGATGCAAAAAGTAACAGAAATTAGCGAAGTGTTGTTGACGTTTAATTATCCGTTAATCATTTTTGCTTTTATTGCTTATTTCATCTTGGGATATTTGTTTTACAGCTCTGTTTTCGCAGCAATTGGTTCTGCGGTTGACAATGATACTGATACGCAACAATTCACATATTTTCCTTTAGTTCCGATGATGATTGGACTTTACGGAAGTATGACAACTTTCGAAAATCCTGATGGTCCAGTTGCTTTTTGGTTATCAATGATTCCATTGACTTCTCCCATCTCAATGATTACTCGAATTCCGTTCGATGTTCCGATTTGGCAATTAGCTTTATCCTTATTTTTGCTGTTAATCAGTACAATATTTATGGTTTATATTGCTGGAAAAATCTATAGAATTGGAATTTTAATTTATGGTAAAAAACCAACTGTGAAAGAAATGGTGAAATGGATTTCTTATAAAAACTAATTTCACACAATTTATAAAACCAAAAAAAGAGTTTGATTTATCAAGCTCTTTTTTTAATCGTCTATCGTATCTTTTTTGATGATTTTCGTATTATTTGGTACTTTTCCGTATAAAAAGTCGAGGTATATTTTACTGTAAGAATTAAATAATTGAAGTAATTTGAAATAATTTACATCATTCAATTCTATTTTAGATTCGGTATTTGTTAATGCATTTTCAATGAAATCTCTGATTTTGAATTTCGGAATTTTTAAATCATTTGTGAAATAATCTTCACCAAAATAATTTTTGATTTTTGTAATTTTGTCATACTTATCTTCATAATCAAGCAATGCTTTTCGTTGTTTTGCTTTACCAGAAAAAACATCATAAATACGTCCAATATCCAATCTCGTCAACGTAATATCTCCACTCAAAAATCCAGCTTTCAACGAAGATGTGTCTTTTATAGGTTTGATATCAGGATTAACGCCAAGACTTTTATAAAGTTTTGTTACAACATCAGCTTTTTTCCCATTTTTTACATCTTTTTCAAGGATTCCTGTCAACTTTTGACCAATATATGCGGTATTCAATTGAATTGTCTGAACAGCTAAATGGACTACAATTGTTTGTTTATTGAACAAATTTGGTCTTAAGATAATTAGTCGATTTTCGTACCAATCAGATTGTATTTTTAGCGTGTCATTTACTTTTGCTTGAATAAGAAAAGTTCCTGTAAAATTAGAAATTGTTGTATGATTTGTTCTAAGATTTGTAACGTAAACTCCTTCTGCTGTATCGTCAGAATCATCAATAATAATGTTTCCCTGAACCCATTTTTCTTGTGCGAAAATAAAATTCGATAACAGCAATATTAGAATGGTAAATAGTGATTTCAATTGTTCGTGATTATACGTTTAATTATTTGTACGAAGATAAGTCTTAATAAATTAGCATCAATTTTGTTAACGTTTATTGGCTAAATTTTAAAAATCTATTAAGAATTATTGATTTTTGTTTTGATTTAATTCATTCAAATAATCTTTCGCATAAGACTCTAAATCAATCATTATCGTGCCAAATTGTCTACTCAAAACTTTTTCTTGAAGCGGATAACGTGCATTAACATAATATAAAAATTCTTCTATTTTATATTCAGGAATTTGTAATTGATTCGTATAAAAATCTGTTGGATAATAATGTTTAACTTCTTGAACAAGAGAAAGTTTTGTTTCGTAATTACGTACACGACGTTGCTCACGGTAAAAACCATTCATATGACCAATTAATCGAACAGGATTTAAAACATCCATTGGTTTGAATTTGGCAATATCTCTTTTAGGTTCTAAATCTCGTAAACGTTGATCAAGTCCCATTTTATCGTACAAATCTGTTTTATTATCCTTGTGATATTTAGGTTGTAAAGGACCTTTACCAATTGTAGCACCACTCAATTCAATTGTTTCAATATCCAAATGTGCTTGTAAAAAACCTTTGTTGTAAATATTTTGGTTGATTACAATTTTTCTAGGAATCAAAAAATCTGCTTCAAACAAAATCGTGTCGCCAACATTTGCTTGGATAGAATAATAACCCGAAGGGCTTGTATATGTCTTACTTTCTGACGTCAGATTTTCTATACGAGCACCAGAAACTGAGGAAATATAATCGTTTCCTTCGTCTACAACCACAGAACCAGTAATCAACTTATTTTGCGCAAAGCTGATGAATGGAAAGATAAATAGTGTGTATGTTAACCAATATCGCATGTTAGATTTAACCTTTTATTTTTTGTTTCATTTTCGACCAACGATAATCTCGGATGAATTTCTCTTGATCTCGATTTACCATTTTTTTTGTACCATTGGTTTTAGCTTCAAAAAAACCTTTCAAATAATACAAAATATAGGTGGGTTTCTTTTTACGTAAAGCCAATTTTGTGCCAGCAATTAATGTAATCCAAAATCCGTAACCTAATGCATAATAAGCTGCACCTTGTTTGTAAAGTGCCGATTTATTGTAACTAGCACCAGTTGGTTTTAGATGTTTGATGTGTAAAGATTCGTCTGTAACAACTTTCCAACCATAATATTTACACAACAATTCGTCTACTGTATCCCAACCCATATGTGCGCGTAATCCACCAATTTTTTCGTAACAATTTTTTCGATAAGCCTTAAATGCGCCACGAATATGGTCTTTATCTGTCAGATTTTCAAGAATCCATTTTCCGTCTTTGTCAATATACGCAAAACCACCAACCATTGCAATATCTTCATCTTGATTAAAATGAGTTAAAATAGTCTCAAAATAATTAAACGGAATATCTAAATCTGCATCCAATTTAACAATAATATCATAATTAGGATCAATGATTTCGTAACCTTTCAAGAAAGCTTGTATCACTTTGCTTCCTGGTTGATGTTCACCTTTTGATAATATATTTCTTAATTTGATGAACGGATATTTTGTTGTAAATTCTTCTACAATTTGTTGCGTTTTATCGGTTGAATGATCATTTACAACAATCACTTCATATGGCAAAACAGTTTGATTAACGAGAGAATTTAGCGTAATCGCAATAAAATCTTCTTCGTTATGTGCAGGTATAACAATAGAGTATTTAGTAAGTAAAGTCTTTTTTTCGTTCTGCGTAGACAGCATAATATCTTGGTGTAATTCTTCTTAATAAGGGTCTTATTCCCAGTTTGTTTGATGGATGCGTCCATTTGTGACGATGTATTACATTCCATCCAGCTTTTTCCATTAACATGTCAAATTGCCAATCTTCAAATTCGTGATAATGTACATCTCGCGCATCATTTTGATTACGATAAGCAGGCGAAAACCACAAACGCATCGGAATTGAAGCTAATAATTTATCTCCAGGCAAATTTCTTAGCACTTCCATTGGATTTACCAAATGTTCTAAAATTTCTAAAGCCGTTACAAAGTTAGCATCATAATTTTGCAAATCCTTATAATAATAGTCCAAATCGTCGCCATTTGTATTTTTTACATCAAAACCATTTTCCAACATCACATCTGTAAAAGGATTTTTGATTCCTAAATCAAGAATTTTATCAGTAGGTTGAGCAAATTGTTTCAGCAAAGCTAAGGTTTCATTGTATCTTTTTTGTGGATATATTTTGTACATTGTGTTAGTTGTTTTCGGATGATAAATTTAATCATCTATTTTAATATTGCTCGTTTCTATTTTAAATTTTTTTATTGCAAATTTGCCAGATGAAAACGATTGGATATTATCGATTACGAAACAAAAATAAAGTAGAAGGTTTTGCGAAGGAGATAGATGGAGTGACCTATTTTAAAGGTTATAACGAGTTTTCTTGGCACGAAAATGCTTTACAATTTGATACCATAGATATTGGAATAGATATATTGGATAAACGAAATCGACGATTATTTACCAATGATATTGTGTTGTATAAAGTCTCTAAAAAACCATTCTTGCGTACAGGTTTTGTCGTTTACGAACCAAAACTGAAAGAATTTGGAATCGTAGATCAACAAAGTTTTCATTTTACACCTTTCTATGTTGAAGGTTTGTGTTTATTCGATCATGATAAACTCGAAGTAATTTCTCATTTATTTACGAAGAAAGAGGTTTCTAAGTAAGTTTAACGAGATTTTTCCATTAATTAAATTTGAAAGAAAGCAAAATTGACTGTACATTTGGGTCGTGAAACTATGGGCAACTAAAATTTTTATTTTTTTTTATATAACGACTTCAACTCAATTTTGTCAGTTATATAAATTGCCTGTGTTTATTTCTCATTTTATTGAACATGATAAAGGAGGAGATTTTTTGGATGAAATGAAAACTTTTTTAGTTCATCATTATGGAGGACATGAGGTTGATGCGGATTGGGAAACTGACCAAAAATTACCTTTCATGAAAGTTGAGTTTGTTCATATCGACTTTTTTTTCTCTCCTATAAAACTCTTTGATATTTTACACTTAGATAAAGAAATTTCTACCACTTCAATCAAAATATTTGATGAAGATTTTTTACATACTTATTATTTAGATTCTATCTGGCAACCGCCAAAACAAGCGTGATTTTTTTTAGATTTATGATAGATTGATTCTTTCAATTTATCCAATTTCAGCTATTTACAACTTGTATTTAGCACATTTTTAATCTATACAATTTTACGATGTTAAATAAAATTATTGATTTTTCAATCAAGAATAAATTTATCGTGGGTTTGTTTACGTTGGCTTTGTTGATATTTGGTATTTACGATGCGACAAAATTACCCATTGATGCACAACCTGATATTACATCTAATCAGGTTCAAATTATCACTGTAGCGCCTTCTTTTAGTGCAGAAGATATTGAGCGTTTAGTGACTTTTCCTATCGAACAAGCTAATTCTAATATTGGTGGGATTACCGAAATTCGTAGTTTTTCTCGTTTTGGATTATCATTGGTAACCATTGTTTTTGATGACAATACAGATGTTTATTGGGCGCGACAACAAGTAAGTGAACGATTGATTCAGGTTCAAAATGAGATTCCCGAAGGTATTGGAGAACCACAACTTGGTCCAATTTCGACAGGTTTGGGCGAAATCTATCAATATGTTGTTCGTCCCGCCGAAGGTTACGAAGATCAATATGATGAAACTGAATTAAGAACAATTCAAGACTGGATTGTTCGTCGTCAACTTTTAGGCGTTCCTGGTGTGGCAGATGTGAGTAGTTTCGGAGGAAAATTGAAGCAATACGAAATTGCAATTGATCCGCAACGTTTACAATCTTTTAGTCTGACAATTAATGATTTATTTGATGCACTGAGTGAGAATAATCAAAATACAGGTGGAGCTTATATCGAAAAAGGTCCTACTTCTTTATTCATCCGTTCTGAAGGTTTAATTGGTAAAATAGAAGATATCGAAAATATTTTGGTCAAACGCTCGCAAAGCGGAACACCTATTTTATTGAGAGATGTTGCAGATGTAAAAACTGGTTTTGCTACACGCTATGGTGCAATGACATATAACGATACAGGTGAAGTTTCTGGTGCAATTGTTATGATGTTGAAAGGAGCGAATAGTAACGAAGTGGTTAAGAATGTACAACAACGTATCGAAGAGATCAAAAAGACGTTACCTGATGGAGTTGTTATTGAACCTTTCTTAGACCGTAAAAAAATGGTTGACAATACTATTCATACGGTTGAAACGAATTTACTTGAAGGAGCCTTAATCGTTGTCTTTATTTTGGTACTTTTCTTAGGTAATTTACGTGCTGGTTTTATTGTAGCTTCTGTCATTCCTCTGGCCTTATTATTCGCGATTATTATGATGAATATTTTTGGTGTAGGTGGAAACTTGATGAGTTTAGGCGCATTAGATTTCGGATTGATTGTCGATGGTGCTGTGATTATTGTAGAAGCGGCGATGCATCAGTTAGCACACAACAAAAAATTTGGGTTGAAGAATAAATTAACGCAAACTGAAATGGATCAAACAGTTGGTTCTTCAGCTAAAAAAATGGTGAATTCGGCTGTTTTTGGTCAAATTATTATTCTAATCGTTTATTTACCAATTTTTACTTTACAAGGAATAGAAGGAAAGATGTTCAAACCAATGGCGCAAACAGTTGCTTTTGCTCTGATTGGTGCATTTATTCTTTCGTTGACTTATGTTCCGATGATGACTACTTTATTCTTAAGTAAAAAGAAGAAAGTCAAACCAAATTTATCGGATCGTGTAATGGCTAAAATTGAGATTTTCCATCAGAAATATTTAATCAAAGCCTTAAAAGTTCGTACTATTATTTTAGCAATTGTGCTTTCTCTATTTGCTATTGCTGTTTTTGTGATGTCTCGTTTAGGAGGTGAATTTATTCCAGCTTTAGAAGAAGGCGATTTTGCTGTAGAAGCACGTATTTTACTAGGAAGTAATATTACGACAACGAAAGAATATACGACCAAAGCTGCAAAAATCTTAAAAGATGAATTTCCTGAAGTTGAAATGGTTGTGACAAAAATTGGGAGTGGAGAGATTCCTACTGACCCAATGCCAATGGATACAGGAGATATGATTATTGTATTGAAACCTAAAAAAGAATGGACTTCTGCCACAACTTTTCCAGAATTATCGGATAAAATGAGTAAAGCTTTGGAAGATGTTCCAGGACTTTCAACGGGATTTCAATTTCCTGTTCAGATGCGTTTTAACGAATTAATGACAGGAGCACGACAAGATGTGGTGGTGAAAATATTTGGTGAAAATTTAGATAGTTTAGCCAATAATGCAGATAAATTAGGAAAAATAATCAATACTGTAAAAGGAGCGCAAGACTTATATATTGAACCAATTAATGGAATTCCGCAAGTTGTGATTGAGTTTGATCGCGCTTTATTAGCGCAATATGGATTGAGTATTGGAGAAGCAAATCGTATTATTAATATGGCTTTTGCAGGACAATCTACTGGAATGGTTTTCGAAGGTGAAAAACGTTTTGATATGGTGGTTCGTTTAGCAGAAGATAAACGCGAAAATATCGAAGATATTCGAAATTTATTGATTCCTACTGCTTCTGGAATTCAGATTCCATTGAATCAACTAGCAAAAGTAGATTATAAAAATACGCCAAATCAAATTCAGCGCGAAGATGCAAAACGTAGAATTGTTGTTGGATTTAACGTAAAAGGACGCGACATAGAAAGTGTTGTACAAGAATTACAACAAAAAGTTGATGCTCAAATAAAACTTCCTACAGGTTATTATACAACCTATGGTGGAGCTTTCGAAAATTTGAATCATGCTAAAGCTCGTTTAGGTATCGCTGTTCCAGTCGCCTTGGTTTTGATTTTTGTCTTGTTATTTTTTGCATTCAAATCAATCAAAGAAAGTTTATTAATTTATACAGCCATTCCGCTTTCTTCAATCGGTGGAATACTATTCTTAGCTGCGCGAGATATGCCTTTTAGTATTAGTGCTGGAGTTGGATTTATCGCACTTTTTGGAATTGCCGTTCTAAACGGAATTGTATTAATATCAGAATACAATCGTCTACGTGATAACGGAATTAAAAATACAACTCGAATTGTTATTATGGGAACACGAACTCGTCTTCGTCCCGTTCTAATGACAGCTGCCGTAGCCTCTTTAGGTTTCTTACCAATGGCTCTTAGTAATGGTTCGGGCGCAGAAGTTCAACGTCCATTAGCAACTGTTGTTATTGGAGGATTAATGGGCGCGACTTTCCTTACTTTATTTGTTTTACCAATTTTATATGTTATGTTCGAAAATATTCATTTTAAAAAGAAATCAACTCGTCATAAATCAATTCCTACAGCTATTTTATTAGTTCTAGCTTTGTTTGGAACAACTGCTAATGCGCAAGAACGTATGAGTTTTGATGAAGTTGTCAAGTTAGCTGACGCGAATAACCTCGAAATTAAACAAGCAGAATTGACTACTGTTTATCACGAGAAAAATGTGTTTGCCAATCGTTCGCTTTCACCTTTAGATATAGCTGCGGAATTTGGACAAGTGAATTCAGGTGAATTTGATAACAAGTTTACTATTTCGCAATCGTTTCAATTTCCTGTGGTTTTTAAACGTCAAAAAGCTTTGAACGAACAAATGATCAGTACTTCTAAAGCAAATGAACAATTGACGAAAGTTGAAATTAAACAACGATTAGCTAATCTGTATGTCAATATGCAAAATACAGAATATCAACAAGATTTATTGAAAGAAAATGAATTGATTTACCAAGAGTTTTTGAAGAAAGCAAATTTACGTTTGAAGAAAGGTGAATCAAACCGAAGTGAGGTTTCAACGGCTATTATTCAGTTGAAATCGATTCAAAATCAATTGAAATTAGTCGAAAATGAATTAGAAAATGAATCAAGACAAATTCAATTTTTAACCAATTCATCATTCAAAATTTATCCAACAAAAGATGGTGTAAATTGGAGTGAAATTGCAGGATTATCTGTTTCAAATGTACATCCAATGTTAAAATTAGCTGAAGAAAATATTCAGACTTCTACTTTAGAAACTGAAGTTGAAAAATCGAAAAAAGTTCCAGTTTTAACAGTTGGATATTCAAATCAAAGCTTTTCTGACTTGGATCAAAATCGATACAATTCTTTTCAAGTAGGAGTTGGCTTACCTTTGTTTAATAGAGGAATTAATTCGTCAATTGAAGCCTCAAAAGTTAAAACTGATCTTGCAAAACAAGCGTATACTTTACAACAATCGAAGTTGCAACAAGATTTTGATGTTTTAAAAAATAAAGTAAACGCTTACGAAGAAATAGTAGGAGATTTTGAGCAAACTCAACTTCCTGCTGCGAATGATTTACAAAAAACAATTAATCGTCAATTACTAGAAGGAGAGATTAATTTTTTGGATTGGGTGATTCTGAATAATCAAATCATCGAAGTGAAAACAAAGTTTCTAGAAGCAAAGAATCTACGTAATCAGGCTTATGCCGCAATGACTTTTTATACTGCACAATAATATGAAAAAATATATCTTAATGCTTTGTACATCTTTTGTTGTGATGAGTTGTAACAAAGAAGAAACAAAACCCGAAGTAGAGCAAAAAGCAACTATTTCTACTTCAATTTTAAAGTTGACAGATGCTCAATTAAAGAATTTTGAAATTGATACAACCTCTTTACGTCATCAGAATTTACCTACAACTATTCGGCTAAATGCAAAGACGGCAGTAACCCCAGAAAATACTATTTCTATCACCAATGCCTTTGGTGGTTATGTGAAACGAATTGCACTAATTCCAGGAAATTATGTCAATAAAGGACAAGTTTTGGTGGTTTTAGAAGATCCGCAGTATATCCAAATGCAAGAAGATTATCTCACAACAAAAGCTTTGTTAGAGCAGGCTAGTGCAGATTATGTTCGTCAAAAGGATTTGAATGCAGAGCAAGCAGCAAGTGACAAAGTGATGCAACAAGCGAAAGCAACACGTCAATCGTTGATGGTAAAGAAAAGTTCCTTGGAACAGAAACTAAGATTAATGAATATCAATCCTTCCTCAGTTTCGTTGAGTAATATCCGACGTACCATCAATGTTTATGCACCGATTAGCGGAATGGTGAGTCAGGTTTTTGCGAATACAGGACAATATATTTCGCCAGCAGATGCGATGTTAGAAATTATTAATCCAGATCGTTCTTTGTTGAATGTAAAAGTATTTGAAAAGGATCTGAGTAACATTCAGATTGGTCAATTTTTGAAAGCTTATACCAATGCAAAACCAGATCAAAAGTTAGATGCGCAAATCACCTCAATTTCAAATCAAGTGAATGAAGATGGAACGGTTGATGTTTTTGCACGAATTACGAATGCGAATGGTACGCGATTAACAGCGAATATGTATTTCAATATCGAATTGCAAGTGAATTCGCTTGACGCGAATGTTTTACCAGAAGAAGCTGTAATTCAGTTTGAAGGAAAAGACTATGTGTTCGAAAGACAAACTAAAAATCAGTTTCGATTAGTTCTTGTAGAAATAGGAGGTTCTGCGAATAAAATGATTGAAATAAAATCTCCTCAAAATTCAGGAAAAGTCTATGTTTCGAAAGGAGCATATAATCTTTTGACTGCGATGAAAAATAGTGGAGAAGGAGATTAGACTTCGAATTATTGAATATAAAAAACGAGCAATTTATTGCTCGTTTTTTATTGAATTTTGTTCTTTTTAAATTAAAATCCAATTAGAAAATTTGCTATATTCATCTCATCTTGATCAATTTCATTAATTTTGGAAAAATGGAAAGTATATGCAAATTTTAGTAATCGAAGATGATAAGCGAATTAGCGATTTTTTAATCAAAGGATTAGAAGAAAATGGACATTTGGTTACGCTTTGTAAAGATGCGGAAACTGTTTTAGATGAATTTCTTACGATTCAGTTTGATTTGATTATTTGTGACATTATGTTACCAAAAATGGATGGAATTCAGCTTGTACAAACACTTCGTTACAAAAAAATATTCACTCCAATTTTGATGTTAAGTGCATTAAATACAGTTCAAGATAAAGTTTCAGCTTTGGACTATGGTGCAGATGATTACATTACAAAACCATTTCATTTCGACGAATTATTATCGCGAATCAAAGCTTTAACGCGTCGTAATCAGTTTCGTTCACAAGAAATTCCTGAAAATAAATTGATTTTTGATGACTTAGAAATCGATTTGGATCAATACAAAGTTTTTGTCAATCAAGAAGAAACAGAGCTTTCTCCTCGTGAATTTAAGTTGTTGAATTATTTAATCGAAAATATAGATAAAACCGTTACTCGTATCCAAATTTTAAATGCTGTTTGGGGAATAACATTCGATAATCACACCAATGTTGTGGATGTTTACATTTCGTATTTGCGTAATAAAATAGAGAAAAATGGTATGAAATATATTCATACAGTAAAAGGCGTTGGTTATATGTTTAAAGCTTAAATTATGAAGTTAAAACATCGATTAGCGCTTTATTCAGTCATTATTTTTAGTATCATTATTTTGATTGTTTCTACAATTATTTATTTTTCTTTTTATACCGAAATGGAGAAAAAAGAGATCAAATCATTGCAGAATAAGACACTTTTGGCTTCTATTTATTATTTAGAAAAGGACGAATTACCTGTTTTAGAACATAATAATATCAAAAATCAATTAGAGAAGACGATTTCCCGAAAAAATATTTTAATTGTTGATCATAACAACAAAAAATACAATGGAAATATGTCGTCTAATAAAGATATTTCAACCAATTTTATAGAAAATATTCGTGCCAATAAATCAGATTTTTTTACAAGTAAAGATTTCTTTTATAACGGAATTTTTTATCGTGATAATGAAGGTGATTTTGTTGTAATCACGCGTGAATCTAAACAAGAATTTAACGAACAAATGCAATCGTTACTTCAAATTTTGATTTCGGTTTCATTGGTTGGGTTGATTTTTATTTATCTATTTTCTAATTTTTTAGGAGTAATTGCTTATGAACCGATTACAAAAATTATTGAGCAAATAAAAGAGCGTGATGCAAAGAATTTTACTGAACCTTTAAAGCTCAATAAGTCGTATGCAGAGATTGAGGATTTAATTAAAACTTACAATCATTTTATTGATCGAATGGCGCAAACTTTTAATGTACAAAAGAATTTTATCGATTATGTTTCGCACGAATTACGAACGCCAATTACTGCATTATTAGGAACTTTAGAAGTAACGAATCATAAAAAAAGAACGCTCGAAGAATACGAAAACGTGATTGTACAACTGAAACAATATACGAATGATTTGCAAGAAACGTTAGACCAAATGATGTTGCTTTCGGGTGCAAAAACGAGTTTTGAATTTAATCAAATTCGAATTGATGAGGTAGTTTGGCAAGTGATTGAAAATGCTATTTTGTATCATCAAGCACGTATAAATGTGGATTTACAAGTCGAAAATAATCAATTGTTAACCATTCAAGGAAACGAAAAATTATTAGAAGTTGCGTTGAATAACTTAGTAAGTAACGCGATAAAATATTCGAACAATCAACCGATTTTAGTACAGTTTTTGGAAATCAATCATCGTTTACAAATTCATATTTCCGATTTGGGAATTGGTATTTTAGAAACCGATATCAAACAAATTAAACAAAACTTTTTTCGAGGAAAAAACACGCAAGATTTTCAAGGAAAAGGTATTGGACTTTCGATGGCGAATATTATTTTTACACTTCATCAAATTGATATCGAAATTGTCCCAAATAAACCTAAAGGAACGATTGTTAAACTCATTTTCTAATCTACTTTTAATCTAACTTAAAACTCGCCTTAATCTTACACTTTTACTTTTGAATTTTCATAAAGAGTAGAAGTGAAGAAGATCTATTATACTGCAATTCCAATTATTTTTGCGATGCAAACACAAGCGCAAAACGTAACGTTGGACAATCTAGAAGCAGCGTTTTTACAAAAAAATTATGCGCTCATTGCGAATAAATTCAATGTTGACAGAATTGATGCTGAAATTATTCAGGAGAAATTATGGCAAAATCCAACGTTGAGTATTTCTGAGGTTAATCTTTGGAAAACTTATAATGTAGAAGAACAGCCTTATTTATTCGGTAAATACGGGAAAAATCAACAAATTTCTGTCGAATTAGAGCAATTAATTGAAACCGCTGGTAAACGAAAAAAGCGTGTTGCAATTAAAGAATTAGAGAAGAATTCAGCACTTTTTGAGTATGAGGAATTGTTGCGTGAGCTGAAAAAAGAATTGAGACAAACATATTTTTCGTTGGCGCGTATTCAATCTGAAAAGAAAGAATTACAAAATAGCGTTGATTTATTTGAACAGATGATGACACAATATCAGCGACAAGCAGATTTAAAAAATGTTCCAAAAGCAGATTTTTACAGACTTCAAACCGAATTAATTGGTTTACAAAAAGATCAAATTGAGCTAGAAAATCAAGAAATTGAATACATCAATAAACTTCGATTGTTAACGCAAAACTCAGATTTAAATGTAAATGAAATCGATTTTTCAAGATTCAATTCTCACTCCAAATCAATTCCATTTAATGCTAAACAATTAGCGAAAGAGCAAAATATAGCGTTAAAAAAACAAGAGAATGAAATCAATTTAGCTGAAAAACAATTGATTTTAGAAAAAGCACAACGTACACCAGATTTGGCTTTTCAAGTAATTTATGATCGAGGTGGAAATATTATGCGCGATTTTGTTGGTGTTGGAGTAAGCATTGATTTACCGATTTTTAATACGAATAAAGGAAACATCAAAGCTTCAGAAATTGTACTGAATCAACAACAAATTACGAAAAATGCGCTACATTCTGAGTTAGATATTTCGATCGATCGACTTCAAAATCAAATTAGTCAATTGGATAAAGCTCTTATTCAGTGGAAAAAATTGAACAATCAAGAGCAACTAACCATGATTGACAATTACAAAAAACATCTCCAAAATAAACAAATCACTTTATTAGAATTTATTGATTTTACGCAGGCTTATCGCGAATCTCAAAAAGCTTATTTGGATTTATTGGAAAATTATCAAAACACATTCGAAGAACTAAATTATATCGTTGGACAAGATTTATAAAATGATGAAAAAAACTTTTTATTTTTTAGCTGCTTTTACTTTGGTTTTAAGTAGTTGTAACAAGCAAGAAACCGAGAAAGAAGTGGTAAAAGAAAACAAATTTTGTTTGAACGAGCAATTGAAAAAGTCAACCGAAATTGTACCAGTTTTGCAGCAACCAATTCACGAACAATTAACCTTGTCAGGAAAAATTGAATACAACGAAAATGACTTGGTTGGTTTTAAAAGTTTGCTGCAAGGAGTGGTAGATAAAGTGAATTTTGAATTAGGTGATTATGTGCGTCAAGGTCAAGTTTTGGCAGTTGTAAAATCGAACGAAGTGTTGGATTTGGTACAGCAAAAGCGTTATCATCAAAATCAAATGGATTTGATTCGAAAACAAATCAAGTCGAAAAAAGAATTGTTGAATGATGGAATGGCTTCTCAACCCGAAGTTACAGAGGCAGAACACGAATTACAATCTGCGCAAATTGAAATTGATAAAATCAATGCAACCTTAAAAATGTATCGTGCAGTTGGCAATGGTCAATTCCAGATTTTATCACCTAAAAATGGTTATATCGTTCAGAAAAATATGAGTGTTGGTCAATCTATTACTTCAGATTCAGACGAAAATCTTTTCTCAATTTCAAACCTAAGACAAGTTTGGGTAATGGTAAATATTTATGCTAATAATTTGCAATATGTAAAAAAGGGAGATGCGGTAAAAGTGAAATCGATGGCGTATCCTGACCGTATTTATATTGGAAAAATTGATAAAATATACAATGTTTTTGATGAAAATGAACACGTTTTGAAAGCGCGTGTTGTGTTAGAAAATCAAGATTTGAACTTGATGCCAGGTTTGAGCGCTGACATTATTATCGATAAACAAAATGTTGTTGGAAATGCGTTTGCGATACCAAACAAAGCCAAAGTTTTCGAGAATAATAAGGAATATGTGGTGGTGTATAAAAACGATTGTACAATGGAAATTCGAAAAATTACGACAATTGGTCAGAATGAAGAATTCACATTTGTAGAAGAAAAATTTGCACCAAATGAGAAAGTCATTGCACGAAATGCTTTGATGATTTACGAAGAATTAAATAAATAATCGGATGAAAAAGTTAGTACAAGCGGTCGTGACTTTTTCGTTACGCAACACCACTTTCATTTTATTTGCCACGTTTGCGCTTCTATTTACGGGAATTTATGCGTTGAAACACACACCAATCGAAGCTTTTCCAGACGTTACGAACACCCGAGCGCGTATCATTACGCAATGGCCTGGTCGTAGTGCCGAAGAAATGGAGAAGTTGGTGACTTTGCCCGTTTCGAAAGTGATGAATAGCATTCCGCATAAGTCGAATATTCGTTCTATTTCACTTTTTGGATTGTCTGTGGTAACGGTTCAGTTCGAAGATGGAGTAGATGATTTTTATGCACAACAATACGTATCGAATAAGTTGAACGGCGTTGATTTGCCCGAAGGTGCAGATGCCGATATCGAGCCGCCTTCTGGTGCAACAGGAGAGATTTTTCGTTATGTGATCAAAAGTGATTTGCCAATAAAGGAAGTTACAGCAATTCAGGATTGGGTAATTGAACGTGAATTACTTTCTGTATCAGGAGTTGCAGATGTTGTAAGTTTTGGTGGAGAAGAAAAAACATATGAAATTAAAATCAATCCAACCGAATTAAAAAATTATAATTTATCGCCTTTAGATGTTTACGAAGCAGTTTCTAAATCAAATATAAATGTAGGTGGAGATGTTATTCAGCAAGGAGATCAAGCTTATGTAGTTCGTGGTGTTGGTTTGTTAGATAAGATAGAGGATATAGGAAATATTACTGTTGCTCTAAATGGTTCTACACCAATTCTTATCAAAAATGTAGCAGATGTTGTTGTTTCAAATAAACCTAGATTGGGACAAGTTGGTTATAATGAAAATGATGATATGGTTCAAGGTATCGTTATTATGCTACGAGGAGAAAATCCATCAGAAGTCATTGGAAATCTGAAAGCAAAGATTGAAGAATTAAATACAAGAACTTTACCAGATAATGTAAAAATTGAAACAGTTGTAGATCGTACCAAATTGGTGGATAATACAGTACATACGGTTTCTAAAAATATTATTGAAGGTATTTTATTGGTTTCATTAATTGTTTTTGTTTTTTTATATAATTGGAAATCAACATTTATTGTAGCTTCGGTTATTCCGCTTTCTTTTTTGTTCGCAATTATTATGTTGAAAATACAAGGATTACCAGCGAATTTAATTTCAATGGGGTCATTGGATTTTGGATTGTTGTTAGAAGGAACTTTGGTAATTGTAGAAACAGTTTTTGTTGCTTTAGCTACAATGCAACATAAAGTAGGAGCAGAACGTTTCGCGAAAATGAGTAAAATGGGTGTTATAAAGAAAAGCGCAGGAAGTGTAGCTTCTTATATTTTCTTTGCCTTACTTATTCTTATTGTTGCTTTATTACCGATATTTTCATTCCAAAAAGTGGAAGGTAAAATGTTCTCTCCTTTAGCATTTACATTAGGATACGCATTATTAGGATCTTTAATATTGAGTCTAACTTATGTTCCTGCAATGTGTAAGTTGCTTTTTAAGAAAAATATGGAGGAGAAAGAGAACTTTATTACTCGATTTTTTCAGAAAACTATTTTTGGATTATATGAAACTGCATTTCGTTATAAAAAAGCAACAATAGGAATCTTTTTAGGGATTTTAGCTCTTTGTTTGTTTAAGTTCTCACATTATGGATCAGAATTTCTTCCGAAATTGAATGAAGGAGCAATTTACATTCGTGCAACTTTACCAAATAGTGTCAATTTACAAGAGTCAACTCGATTAACAAAAGAGATGAAAGAGTTGATGCAGAAAGATTGTGATGAAATTGATTTTATTTTAACACAAACAGGTCGACCAAATGATGGAACAGATCCAACAGGATTCTTCAATATTGAGTTTAATATTCAATTAAAAGATAAAAAAGATTGGAAGCGCAAGGTTTCAAAAGAAGAGATTATTCAAGAGATGCGAGATAAACTGAATCATTATCCTGGAATTGTATTTGGATTTTCGCAACCCATTCAAGATAATGTTGAAGAATATGTAGCAGGTGTAAAAAGTTCATTAGTTATTAAGATTTTTGGTGATGATTTGTATGATTTAGAAAAATATGCAAATAAGGTAGCTTCATCTATCGAAAAAGTAAATGGAATAACGGATATCAATGTTTACAAAAATATTGGATTACCTGAACTTAGAATAGAATTGAGTGATTCAAAAATGGCGAAATATGGTATTAGTACAGCGGATGTTCAGGCAGTAATTGAAATGACAATTGGTGGACAAGCAGCTACTAAGTTTTATGAAAATGATCGACAGTTTGATGTTATTCTTCGTTTTCAGGAAGCTTATAGAGATACTCCTGAGAAAATTGGAAATATTTTGATTCCGACAAGTAACGGGAACAATGTTCCTTTGCAGGAAATAGCTACAATTGGTTATCAAACAGGACCTGCTTTTATTTATCGAGAAGGAAATAGTCGATATATCGGTGTAGGATTCAGTATAGAAGGTCGTGATTTAGGAAGTACAATCGATGAAGCGAAGAAAGTAGTGGCGAAAGAAGTTAAATTACCGAAAGAAAATTACATGGAATGGGCTGGTGAATTCGAAAGTAAAGAGCGTGCAGCAAAACAATTAGCAATGGTCGTTCCGATTTCGTTAGTTTTGATTTTATTATTATTGTATACCAATTTCGGAAATGTAAAAGACACAGCGATAGCTGCATTAACACTGCCTTTTGCTTTTATTGGAGGATTTATTTCGCTTTGGGTAACAGGAACCATTTTTGGTATATCTGCGGGAATAGGTTTTATTATTCTTTTTGGAGTAGCAACGATTGATGGAATTGTTCTAATTGGTGTTATTCGAGATAATTTAAAGCATAAAATGCAATTAAAAGAAGCAATAGTCAATGGTGTTAAAAGTAGAATACGCCCTGTTGTGATGATTGCGCTTATGGGATCGATGGGATTATTACCAGCAGCACTTTCTACCGGAATGGGATCAGAAATTCAAAAGCCTTTGGCAATTATGATTGTAGGAGGATTAATTATTTGTTTAATCTTATCCTTTACAATTCTTCCAGTTGTATTTTATTATGCATATAGAAAAGAATATCAACAGAAATTCCTGAAATAATTTGTGTAGTTGTTTTATATAAAGGAGTTTTTATCAAAAGGTAAAAACTCCTTTTTTATTGATTATGAATGAGTAAATCTAGAATAATTAATTATAAAGTAGAAGACCACTTAGAACCAAACGTTACGTTACCTTCTTGAAGTACAATATCTGAATGTAAAAATTTTGCGGCATCTGCTGACTTTTTCACTTTAACGCTACTTCGTTCCATCATCTCTTTTTCATATTGTTGTAAAACTTCTTCACGTAAATTAATCTGTTTATTTTGAATATTATTATAAGCTGATGTTATTTTTTGTGCTAACAATAAAGCATCTAATAAAGCTTGATTTGCACCTTGTCCTTTAAAAGGACTCATAGGATGAGCTGCATCGCCAATTAAAGTGACAGAGCCAGCATTTTCTAGTAAATTTGACATTAATAAATCTCGATCATAAACGGGGTATCCAGTGATTTGTTTGGGTTCTGTAGCTGCAATAATTTCAGGAATAGGAGAGTGCCAATGCGTTCTTTTAGCGACTTCTATCTTTAAAGCCTCTGAACCTTTTTTACTCAAAGCTATCGCTTCATTTTCTAACATTGGAAAACTAAATTGCCACATAACCGAATCTTTATCATAAGGCATCATATACATCCGTTCAGTTCCATTTGCTGTTTGAAATACCGTTGCACCATCCAATAAATGATTTTCTAAATTTGCTAAAGCATCCAGTTTACAAATGCCTAAAATAACAATACAACCCAAATAACGTAATGGACTATTTTCCTCATTTATAACCAATCGACGAACTGTACTTCGTATGCCATCTGCACCAATAAGTAAATCAGCTTTAAAGTGTTTTTGAATTCCATCAACATCAAATGTTAATTCTATTTTATCATCAACTTTAAAATCGACTAATTGATGATTCCATAAAACTTGATTATTGCCACCTAATTGATTTAAAAAAGCTAAGCGTAAAGATTGCCTCGCAATGTGAATATTGGTATGTTTATTCTTGTTTTTAGCTTCAATCGCTTCTTTATCTTGCAATTTTCTTATTCCCCATTCGCCAATCACATTTCCTTCTATAGTATGTGCTAAATGCAATGTAGAAACGATTCCTTCCTCTAAAGTTTGGATTCCAAATTTTTTTAATTCTTTACTAGCTTGCTGTAACGTTAGTCCATAACCTTGGGAACGATCGTTGAAAGCTCGATCACGTTCAAAAAGTGTAAAAGGAATTTGACGATGTAAACACGCTAATGCCAATGCAATTCCACCAATTCCAGCTCCGACAATTGCAATATGAGGATATTTTTTTTCGTTGGGTGATGGATGTTCATTTGTAGTTGTCAAACCGGTTCCTGAGCAGACAGTACAGATCTGCATCGAACTTTTTGGTTTATTTGGAGTAATAAAATTTTCATTCTTTTTAGATTGAGCAACAGCTAATTCATAACGCGATAGTTTCCTTTTCGAAACTCCTTGACTTTTTTTTCCAAGTCCATTACAATTCTTGCAACTTATCCAATTTTCTCGAGTACTCAATTTAAAAATTTTTGCAAAAATAAGATTAAAGTAGCTATTTAGAAAAATCTAATCGTAAAAGATAGAATTAATAGATGAATAATGAATTTTTCTGTAATAATAGTTTTCATCATTCAACTTCTTTATAGTGATGATTTAAAACTTTTTGCAGAGATTCTAAAATAGGTTTAATATAACCGGACTATTATTTATTATAAAAGTGGAGTGTATATATGATCCGTTGGACTTATAATTTTGGTCAAAAATAAAATCAATTGAAAAAATTATTAAATCATATTGTTTTAGAACCAAAATTACATGTAAAGTGGCTTAATACACTTTCGTATATGGAAAATGCAGGAGCAAGAAAAATTTCGGCATGTGAACACAAAACTTTTGTCAATCTTATCCAATTGAAACATGCAGCTGAGGAACATCGCCATGCTTATTATTTGAAAAAGCAAATTATAAAATTAATTCCAGATGCTTGTGTCAATTATGAGCCTATTTATCTTTTAGCACCAAAAGCAACAATGTATTATTTACATCAATTAGATATTCAGGTTTGTCGTTTATTGAAGAAAGAATTTAATCTTGATGGGGAAGATTTAAAATACGCAGCTTATTTGTTTGTGACTTACGCTATAGAAGTGAGGGCAGATGAATTGTATCCAATATATCAAGATATTTTGACGGCGCATCAACAAAAAGTGATGGTAAAATCTATTATTGTTGAAGAAGAAGGTCATCTTGAAGAAATGATTTCACAATTAAAAGAATTTCATAGTGAATGGAATATCTATGCAAATCAAGTGAAACAACTAGAAGAAGTGTTATTTATGAATTGGATTTCTGCAATTGAAAATGAATTGAATAATGTCGAAATTTTTTAATTCATTGCAATTATCTCTATTCGAAAGAGAACAAAAAGGAATTAAAAGAACATTAAAAGTTCGTTCTTCTGGAATTGATTTTTATAGTAATGATTATTTGGGATTAGCTAAAAATGAAATCTTACATCAGCAGATTTTAAATGAGTTTATAGCACAACCATCTTTACTTTATGGTTCTACTGGAGCACGTTTGATTAGTGGGAATTCCAATTACCTAAGAGAAACGGAACAGATAATAGCAAATGAACATAAAGTGGAAGCTGCATTACTTTTTTCATCTGGATATAATGCCAATTTAGCACTTTTTTCTGCACTTTTAACTCGACATGATATTGTTTTAGTTGATGAAAATATACATCGATCAGTACATGACGGGATTAAATTATCCAACGCAAAAAAAACAAAGTTTAAACATAACGATTTAGATCATTTAGAGAAACTATTGCAAAGAGTAAAAGAGCGTTGTTTTATCGCGGTAGAAAGTTTGTATTCGATGGATGGTGATTGTGCTCCATTAATTGAACTGGTTGAATTAGCCAATAAATACAATGCAGCATTAGTGGTAGATGAAGCTCATGCTTTTGGTGTTTTTGGTTACGGATTGGTTCATCAATTCGGTTTACAATGCAAAGTGTTTGCAACGGTTGTAACTTATGGAAAAGCGATGGGAATGAGCGGTGCCACGATTTTAGCTAATCAGTTAGTGATTGATTATCTCATTAATTATGCTTCACCTTTTATTTACACCACAGCTATTGCTGATTTTCATGTGACAGGTTTACGAAAAGGTTATCAGTTTATCAAAGAAAATAAATCGCTTCAAGAAAGTTTACAATATAATATCTCACATTTTAGAAATAGTGGCTTAACGAGTTCTTCAAATAAAAATAGTCCAATTCAAATTCTAAAGTTTGAGTCTAGGAGTCAATTAACCAAAATCCAAAATCAATTAGAAGAGGTTGAAATAAACACTTTTGCAGTTTTTCCACCTACAGTAGTAGAAGGAGGAGAGCGCTTAAGAATCTGTTTGCATGCTTTTAACACACAAGAAGAAATTAATCAATTAATAGAAAAGATAAAAGAAAATGTCTAAACAATTATTTGTTACAGGAATAGGAACAGGAGTTGGGAAAACGATGGTTTCAGCAATATTAACTGAAGCTTTACAAGCTGATTATTGGAAACCAATACAATCGGGAGATTTAGATTCATCAGATAGTTTGTTGGTAAAATCGTTAACTTCTCCAGAACTGAAAATTCATCAAGAACGTTATTGTTTGCAAAAAGCCGCTTCGCCACATCAATCTGCAAAGGAAGAAGCAATTGAAATCAATTTAAATGATTTTGAATTTCCCAAAACAACCAATTCTCTTATTGTTGAAGGAGCAGGAGGATTATTTGTTCCTATTAATGAAGAAGATTTTATGATTGATCTTATTCAGCAGTTTAATCTTCCAGTAGTTATGGTTGCAACGAATTATTTGGGTTGTATTAATCATACATTATTAACGATTGAAATACTGAAATTAAGAAATATCGCTATCGAATATTTTGTGTTTAATGGAGAGTTTGATGAAGACACTTCTCGTGTTATAAAAAATCATTTGTCTCCGGATATTTCTATCATCATTATACCAAAACTCAATTCAATAAATTCAAGCGAAGTGAGAAATATAGCAGAAACAATTAAGCATCAATTTAATATTTAAAATACAATGAAAGTATCAAACGAAACACGCCATGATTGGACGAAAGAAGAAATCGAAAAAATCTATCATCAACCATTATTAGATTTAGTATATCACGCATCCAAAAAACATCGAGAATGGCACAATGCAAGAGAAGTACAAGTATGCACCTTGTTATCTGTAAAAACAGGTGGTTGTCCCGAAGATTGCTCATATTGCGGACAAGCAGCGCGTTATCATACCGATATTAAAGTAGAAGCTTTGTTGCCAACTGCAACAGTATTAGCACATGCAAAGAAAGCAAAAGAAGCGGGCTCATCACGTTTTTGCATGGCAGCTGCTTGGCGAGAAGTACGAAATAATCGAGATTTTGATCGAATAATCCAAATGGTTAAAGGTGTAAATGAATTGGGATTAGAAGTGTGTTGTACATTAGGAATGTTGACAGAAGAGCAGGCAATTCGTTTGCAAGAAGCAGGTTTACATGCTTATAATCATAATTTAGATACTTCCGAAGCTTATTACGATGAGATTATTTCTACTCGTAAATTTGATAATCGAATCAATACGATACAAAATGTGCGAAAGGCTGGGATTACAGTTTGTTCGGGTGGAATTATTGGCTTAGGAGAAACGCATCAAGATCGAATTTCTATGCTATTAACTTTGGCAACAATGTCAAAACATCCAGAATCTGTACCTGTAAATGCTTTAGCAAGAGTAAAAGGAACACCTTTAGAAAATAATCCGAAAGTAGATATTTGGGATATGGTTCGTATGATTGCTACAGCTCGTATTGTGATGCCTTCTTCGATTGTGCGTTTAAGTGCTGGTCGAATAGAAATGACAGAAGTTGAACAAGCTTGGTGTTTTATGGCTGGAGCGAATTCGATTTTTACAGGAGAGCGTGAAACCTTACTGGTAACGCCTAATCCTGGGGTAACAGAGGATATGAAAATGTTTGAAAATTTAGGTTTAATACCAATGGTTAAACAAGAAACAACTCAGACATGTACACATTAAAAGAACGCGATCAGTTGGTGAATTGGCATCCTTATACGCAGATGAAAAAAGCCAATAATATTATTCCAATTGTAAGAGGAGAAGGAAGTTATATTTACGATGAAAATAACAAACAATATATTGACGCTGTTTCATCGTGGTGGGTAACGCTGCATGGACATGCGCATCCGTATATTGCACAAAAAATGCACGAACAGCTAACAACTTTGGAACATGTTATTTTTGCAGGATTTACGCATCGACCTGCAATTGAATTGTCTGAACGTTTGTTGGCTCTTTTACCTCAAAATCAAAAGAAAGCATTTTATAGCGACAATGGATCAACAGCGATTGAGGTAGCATTAAAAATGTGTTTACAATATCATTTCAATAAAAAAGAAGATAGACCTGTGATTTTAGCGTTCAAAAATGCCTATCATGGTGATACTTTTGGCGCGATGTCTGTAAGTGGAAGAGGAATTTGGACAGAACCTTTTAGTGAAAAGCTTTTTGATGTTATATTTATTGATACGCCGAATGCAGAAAATATAGAAGCGATTAAATCGCAAATAAAAGAAGTTGCAACTAAAGTAGCGTGTTTTATTTACGAACCTTTGGTTCAAGGAGCTTCGGGGATGTTGATGCATGAGGCTGAATATTTAGATCAATTGATGAGTTGCTGTAGAGCATATCATATTTTAATGATTCAAGATGAGATTTTTGTAGGATTTGGTCGTACAGGTAAATTATTTGCAGTAAATCATTTGACAGAAGTTCCAGATATTATGTGTTTTTCGAAAGGTTTAACAGGTGGTACTTTGCCTTTGGGCGTTACAACTTGTACAGATAGAATTTACCAAGCCTTTTATGCTGATGATTTGAATAAGACGTTATTTCACGGGCATTCTTTTACGGCAAGTCCATTAGCGTGTACCGCTGCGTTAGCAAGTCTTGATTTGTTATTACAGACTTCTATACAACAGCAAATAGCAAATATTGTACATCAACATCAACATTTTGTTGTGTCTATTCAAGATCATCCTAAAGTAAAAGTGATAAGACAATGCGGCACTATTTTGGCGTTGGAATGGAATACAAATGAAGAAACATCTTATTTTAGTGATATACACGAAAAGCTATATCCTTACTTTTTAGAGAAAGGTATATTATTGCGTCCTTTAGGGAATATTATTTATTTAGTTCCTCCTTATTGTATTTCGACTGATGATCTAAATTATATTTATGATACGATTCGTCAAGCTTTAATCGAATTGTTTTAATGTTAAGTTCTAAATGACGCTTATAAGATTAAAAAGATAAAAAAATCTCCCTTTTGGGAGATTTTAGTTTATATAATATTGTCAATTGTTTGAAAATTATCATTTTATGATAAATGTTCTCTAATTTTTTAGATTAAAAAGCTTCCCTTAGTTTTGCAAAAAAATTAGTTTGTCTTTTCGATTTCAAGTCCATTTATCCAATAAATCCATTTATGTTATAGCGCTTATTGTAAGTGTTATTGCTGTTTTTGCTCTTGTTATATTGAGTTTTTTAATTAATAAAGAAAGTCAAAAAAATAATGATGAGTTTGTCAAAAAAAGTTTTTTGAGGAAATATGAAGCAGTTGAATTTGAGTTTAAAAACATCGAAGAATATCAAGAAGTTTTAAAAAAAGTTGTTAAAAAGACAAATGAAAAAAATGTAGCAGATCATTTTTTGGTTTTGAATGAATTAAATTCAAATCGAAAGTTAATTCGCCATGATTGGTTTTCTATTCATTCTCCAGAAACAAATTATTTTCCTGATGAATCAATCCTTTCAAAAGCTATCAATCAACCAAATATTAAAGAATTTCAATCGATATATACTACAAAAAATCAACAGATTGATAATTTTTTATTGGATTATAAAGACACGTTGTATTGGGTAAATTACGATTCTATTAAGTTGTCTAATGGACAAAATATGTATTACGGTTCGACGATTAATCTGTTTGATTTGTATAATTTTTTTACGACAGTTGATGCAACTTCGTCCAATTATATGTATGTTTTCAATAAAGATGGAATTTGTATTACGCATCCTGATGAAAAATTTATTGGGAAAAATGTTTTCGATTTTACAGATATCCAGCCAAACGATACGATAACTAGTACAATTAATTCTAATTTTTCACAAGATTTGTATACGTTGAATGATGCTTCGTCCGAATTTATAAAAGATACGGATATTAAGCGTTATATAAAACCTTTACACACCAAAAATTTTGATGGATATATTGTCGTGAATCATTTGAGTTATATCATTGATGAAAATGTAGAACGAACTAAATTTTATATAGGTTTTATTTTCTTAGGGACTGTTTTTTTAATTATAATTATCTTTTTGTTATTCAATAAAATAACATCAAAAACATATAAAGAAAAAGCATCTATAATTGAAGAAAAAAATAGATTATTAATTGAAAATGAAAAGATTAAAAACGCGAATACTCTAACACAATTACAACAATTAAAGAATCAAATTAATCCACATTTTTTATTCAATTCGTTGAATTCACTTTACATGTTAATTGGTTTGAACAAAGAGAATGCGCAGAAATTCACGATGAATCTTTCTAAAATTTACCGATATCTTATTGTTCCGCCAAAAGAGAATGTAGTGCTTGTAAAAAAGGAATTAGATTTTATTGCGCAATATATGGATTTGCATAAAAGTAGATTTTCGGAAGAATTGATTTTTGATTTACAAATTGAAGATTCGAAAAGCTTAGAAAAAAACATTCCATATTTAGCATTACAGATTGTTGTAGAAAACTCCATAAAACATAATATTGCTACAATTGATCAACCTTTGACGATAAATATTGTTGTAAAATCTGATTTGATTATTGTCAAAAATACTTTTCAGAAAAAAAATAAAGCAACAGAAAATGAGAAATTTGGTTTAAACTATTTACAAAAAATCTATCATTTTTATCAAGTTGATAATTTCTCAACAAAAGTAGAAAATGAAGGATTTATTTGTTTTTTACCCTATATCGAACCAAAATATCCATTCACTCCAAAAAACTAACCACTCACTCCAAAAAACTATTATTATAAGAAAACTGCGCTTAAGTTTATGCCATAATTAATGATAATTTAATGTTCGAATGAGTCATAATAAGGAAAGAAAGAATTATAAATTAGCACTATATCTTGGTTTGGCAATGTCTTCGGCTGTTGTTTATGGACAAAAGAAAGAGGATAAAAAAGCTGAAAAAGATAAAACAGAGAAAAAGGATTCTACTGTAACGAAAGTTAAAAAAATAGATGAATTAATCAAGAAAGGAAGCTACAAGAAAGGTTTGTTTAATACCATTCAAGTAAAAACTGATATCTATTTCGAAATTCCAGATAGTTTATTTGGACGCCAATTTTTGGTTGTGAATAAATTGTCTCAAGTTCCAATGGAAGTTAACGAAGCGGGCTTGAACAAAGGAATGAATTACGAAAACAAAGTGATTTCTTTTTATCATGATAAAGTAGCTAAAAAAGTGTGGGTAAAAACAATTGTTCCACAAGTTTCTTCGCCTAAAAATGACGCAATCACAGCTTCTGTAAAGGATAATTTCTCAGAATCGATTATTGAGGTTTTTGATATAGAAGCTCAAAATAACGATTCGACAGCTGTTGCGATTAAAGTGAACAAAATTTTTGATGGAAATCAAAAAAGTTTTAATGATGTATTAACGAACATAGGTTTAGGAGGTTCGGTAAAGGCAAATCTATCGTATGTGGAAAATGTGAAAACGTTTCCAGAAAACATTGTGGTTAAGTCTCAGTTAACGACAAGTGTAAATGAAGGAGGGGTAGATTTGGCCGTTACCTTAGGTGTTACAAGTAATATTGTTTTACTTTCGACAACTCCTATGCAACCTAGGTTAGCAGATAATCGTGTGGGATATTTCACAGAAAAACATTGGTTTTTTAATGATGCTCAACACAAAATGGAAGATCAACGCTTTATTACAAAATGGCGTTTGGAACCAAAAGACGAGGATAAGGAAAAATATCTAAAAGGTGAATTAGTAGAACCTAAGAAACCAATTATTTATTACATCGATCCTTCGACACCAAAACAATGGCGTCAAAAAATTATTGCTGGTGTACATGATTGGCAAGTTGCTTTTGAGCAAGCTGGTTTCAAAAATGCGATTATAGCAAAAGAACCAACTGCTGATGACAAAGATTTTGATATTGATGATGTACGTTACTCAGTAATTACGTATGCAGCTTCACCAAAGTCAAATGCAATGGGACCTTCTGTGGTTGATCCGCGTAGTGGTGAAATTTTAGAGGCGGATATTATTTGGTGGCACAATGTAATGACTTCTTTGCATGATTGGATGCGTATTCAAACAGGTCCAATTGATCCAAAAGCAAGAGGAAATAAATTTAGTGATGAACATATGGGAGAAGCAATTCGTTTTGTGTCTTCTCATGAAGTAGGACATACATTTGGTCTGAAACATAATATGGGCGCTTCTTTTTCTTATCCAGTAGAATCTTTACGTTCGAAAGAATTTACAGATAAAATGGGTGGAACTGCACCGTCTATTATGGATTATGCGCGTTATAATTATGTGGCACAGCCAGAAGATGGTGTTACAGCAATTACGCCAAAAATCGGTTTGTATGATAAATATGCAATCGAATGGGGATATCGTTGGTTTCCAAATCAAGAAACAGAAAAAGCATCGCTTCGTAAAATGATTGAAAAGCACGAAGATGATCCAATGTATTTTTATGGTGAACAACAAAGCTATTTAAGTACAATTGATCCGCGTTCTCAATCAGAAGATTTAGGTGATGATGCTGTTTTGGCAAGTGAATATGGAATGAAAAATCTAAAACGTGTTTCAGAAAATATCTTGAAATGGACGTACGAAGATGGAAAAAGCTATATCAACACAGGGAAACTTTATTACCAAACAATAGGGCAGTGGGATTTATATTCTAATCATGTTTTAGCAAATGTTGGTGGGATTTATTTAAACAACACTTATTTCGGAATTGATAAAAAAGCATACGAACCAGTTCCTGCAGATATGCAACGTAAAGCAGTTAATTATTTAAACGAAAATGTGATTCAATTACCAAAATGGTTATTCTTTAATGATATTTTAGATAAAACGTATGCAATCAAAAATTCGCCAATGGGACCTTACGAGCAAACGCCGTATACATTAGCGAGAGAAATGCAATATGGATTGATTTATAATTTATTTACTGACGATCGCTTATTGCGCATGTTAGAAAATGAATTGAAACACCAAGAATTAAAATCTAATGAAAAAATTTATACAGTTGAAAATTTATTTGATCAAGTAAGAAGTGCAGCTTTTGATAAAAAATCAAACTTAACTATTCTTGAAAAAATGACTCAAAAAAATTACGTTGATGCCTTAATCGTTTCAACAAACAAATTATTTGAAAAAACAACTGTAGCAGGACTTACAATTGACCAAAACCTACAAGTACCAACTATCTGTAATTATTTAGACGAAGAAAAAATGGCGCGTAACATTAACTATTCTTCTATGAAAAGGGTGTCGGAAGTGACAACCTATAAAAGAGCAGAATTGCAACGTGTGTTGACTTTGTTAAACAAGAAAAAGAATAATGGAGATGCGTCTACAAAAGCGCATTATGCTGATTTAATTATTCGTATTAAAGAAGCTTTAAAGTAAGATATAGAAATGAAAAAGACACTCATTCTTTTGCCACTTTTTGCGGCAAGTATTGCGTTTTCTCAAGAAAAGAGAGTGATTACAGGTTCGGTTCAAGACGAAAAATCGTTGGTTGGAATTGCTGGTGCGTCTGTTAAAATTGAAGCTCAATCAATTTCGACAAAAACAGATCAAAAAGGAATTATAGAAAGTGTAACGGTTGGTACTGTTACAGATGAAGATGGTTTCTTTTCATTAGAAGTACCTGCAGGTACAAAATCTGTATTAATTAGTTATTTAGGTTACGATTCTAAATTAGTTGAACTTTCTACAGATTTATCAACATATCATGTAAGCTTAAAATCAACTTTAGGTGAAGTTCTTCCAGAAAATAATGATTTAAAAGAAGTTGTTGTTACAGGTTATCAAAAAATTGAAAAACGGAAACTAACATCGGCAGTATCAACTGTAAAAATGGATGATATTCAACAAGCTGGTGTTGCTAGTGTTGATCAATTGTTAAGCGGACAAATTGCTGGTGTAGCTGTTTCTACAGAAACTGGTTCGCCTGGTTCACCAAGTAAAATTAGAATTCGTGGTACGGCTTCTCTTTCTGGTCCACAAGATCCGTTATGGGTGATTGATGGTTTACCATTAGAAGGAAATGATGTGCCAAACTTTAACGATAAAGATAACATCGATCAATTGCAAAACTTTTCTATCGCTGGATTAAATCCAAACGATATCGAAGATATTACAATCCTTAAAGATGCTGCTGCAACAGCTATTTATGGTGCAAGAGCTGCAAATGGTGTAATTTCGATTACAACAAAACGCGGTAAAAAAGGCGCTATGACGGTTAATTTTTCTGCGAATACATTTGTAACAGCTCGTCCAGATTTTGGTCGTTTAAATTTACTAAATGCTTCTCAGAAAGTTGATCTTGAATTAATGCTTGCTAGTCGCGATGATTTAACGTATCGTACTGATAAAGGCGAAGTAATGCGAATTTTGCAAAAGAATGGTCAATTAAATGCTTTACGAAATGGAGGTTTTAATTCTTTAGATCTTATCACGCAAAATCAAATTAATTCTTTACGAAATAACACAACCGATTGGGGAAAATTATTGTATCGTAATGCAATTAATACACAATATGGTTTAAGTATTTCTGGAGGAAATGATCGTTCTGATTATTACTTCTCATTAGGATATTATGATGAGCAAGGAACTACGATCGGAACTGGTTTTGAACGTTATAATCTTACTTTAAAAAACAATTATAAACTTAACGATAAATTAGATGTAGGGATTTCTATTTTTGCAACTTCAAGTGATAAAAAATCTTTTGTAACAGATGCAGATGCGTCTATCAATCCAATTAATTATTCACGAAATGCGAATCCATATTTATCTCCATTTAATGCAGATGGTTCTTATCGTTATGACAACGATATTGATGGATTTGAAGATCGTTCTGTTCCATTTAATTTTATCGAAGAAAGAGAAAATACAAATTATACATTAAAAAACCGTTCGTTAAAAGGTATTATTGATCTTAATTATCAATTGGCAAAAGGTTTAAAATTAACATCTCAATTCGGAATTCAGTACGATAGTAACAAAACAGAAAATACGCAGAACAAGAAACTTATTTTACGCGTAAAATGAAAGAAGGAACGCGTTATTATAAATCTGGACAATATTTGTATTTCTTACCAGACGGAGGAGTTAAACAAAATTGGGACAACGAATTTTTTCAATATAACTGGAAGCTTCAAGGTACATATAGTACAACGATTAACAATCGTCACGAAATTGACTTGATGGCTGGAACAGAAATTCGTCATACACAAAACGAAACGACTTTAACACGTGCTTTTGGTTACAATAAAATAACTAAAACAGGAACGCCAATCGTTTTCCCAAATTCAAGTTTTGCAGCAGAAAAACGTTACGAAACGTACAGAGAAATGCCGACTGAAGAAAATGCTTATGTATCTACATTTGCAACGGCTTCGTATACATTAGACAGAAAATATACAATTTTTGGTAGTGTTCGTTATGATGGAACAAATTTATTCGGTGTTAATAAAAAATATAAATACTTACCAATTTGGGCAGTTTCTGCTTCTTGGTTAGTTTCAAAAGAATCGTTTATGGAGAACATCGATTTTATTTCGAATCTTCGTTTACGTGCTTCTTATGGTTTACAAGGAAATATTGATCGTAATACTTCACCTTTCTTTATTGGTGAATATAATGATGCAACAATTTTACCAGGTAATAAAGAAGATATTATCAATGCGATTAATTTACCGAATGATTTGTTACGTTGGGAAAAAACAACGAATACAAATGTTGGGTTAGATTTAGGTCTTTTCAAAAATCGTATCAACCTTGCTGTTGATGTGTATAATCGTAAAGGAACAGATATGATTAGTATGCGCGAAACACCATTAGAAACAGGTTTTGAATATACAATGGTGAATTGGGGAGAATTGACAAACAAAGGTTTTGAGATTGCTTTAACAACACGCAACATTGATAAGAAAAACTTTAAATGGTCGACAACAATTAATTTTGCGCACAACAAAAGTAAAGTTCTTAAAGAGCAACAACGTGAAAATAGTTTAATTCCATCTCGAGAAGGTTTACCTGTAAATGCAATTTTTGCTTTAAAAACAGCTGGATTTGATGAACACGGAAATCCAATGTTTTGGAAAGGAGATGAAAAAGTTTCTGCAAAAGAATTCTTTGCTTTATATGACTTATATGAAGATTTTTTACCAGGAGAAATTGTGGATTCTAAATTAACAAGCGAAGAAAAACGTAAATCATTTACTTATATCGGAGATCGCGATCCTAAATTTACAGGAGGTATTATCAATAATTTCAAAATTCACAATTTTGATTTAACGATTTCTGCAGCATTCAATTTAAAACAAACGGTGATGAAAACACCTTCTTATCGTGGAATGGAATTGGATCCAGGTCGTAATTATACGCAAGATATTTTCGAGGCAGGTTCTACACTTCCAGGAATTACAAGCCCAATTAAAGGAGATAACGATAGTTGGATGGCGAATAAATGGTTTGCAGGAAACAATGCAAACGCGTACAATTTATTAGACATTTGGGCGAAAGAAATTAGTTATATGCGAATCAGTAGTATTCGTGTAGGTTATACTTTACCAAATAAATATGTTGAGGTTGTCGGTTTCAAAAGCGCTCGTTTTAGCTTAGAAGGACGTAATTTATTTGTATTTAGTAATGGATACAAAGGTTATTTTGATCCAGAAACTTACGGAAATATTTATGCACAACCAATTGCTAAATCTGTAACAGTAGGCCTTAATGTTTCTTTCTAAATTTTAAATCAAATGAAAAAAATATTTTTATTATTAAGCATAGTTGCTGTTAGCTTTACAGTAGTTAGTTGTGACAATTATTTGGATATTGAACCAGATGGAAAAGTGATTCCAAAAACGGTAGAAGATTACCGTATGGTTTTAACGAATGCTTATTCAAAATATCCAACACACAAGTCTTTGACAGCTTTACGCACCGATGAGGTTACATTGAATGAATATTCAAATGACTTTATTTCGTACCGAGAAATTGCACAATGGAAGGATACAAATCCAGATCAAATATCAATTCAATTTCCTTGGGTTAGTTTTTATACGGTGATTTTTTATGCCAATCAAATCATCAACGAAGGGCCAAAAACAATGGAAAATTCTGCTGAAAAAGATCAATTATTAGCAGAAGCTTATGCGTTACGTGCGTATGCGTATTTTGATTTGGTGAATTTATACGGAAAACCATATAATTCAGCAACAGCAAGTACAGACAAAGGAGTTCCTCTAAATTTAAAAGTAGATTTAGAAGCAACGCTTAAGCCATCATCTGTTCAAGAAGTTTATAATCATATTGAGTCTGATTTAGAAGAAGCTACTAAATTGATGAAAATGGATTCGCAGTTAGCTGGATTAAATTATAGATTCTCAAATGCAGCTTTAAATGCTTTAGAAGCAAGAATCGCTTTGTATAAAAATGAATGGCAAAAAGCAATTGATTTTTCTGATTCTACATTAAAAATCAAAGGTGATTTAGTGAATCTGAACACAACAAAACAAGTTCCAAATCATTATACATCTGCCGAATCTATTTTAGCTTTAGACAATACATTGAATCCTGCAATTCAGTATATGTCATATGCTTCACCAGAATTGTTAAGTAGTTATGATACAGAAAATGATCTACGTTTTCCGCTTTATTTTGAGAAAAGTGGATCAAAATATAAAGTTATCAAAGGTGGAAATTCAGAGTTCAAAACGTCTTTCCGCGTAGCTGAATTATATTTTATCAAAGCTGAATCATATTTGAAATTAAATAAGTTAGATCAAGCAAAAGCAACTTTATTTTCAGTTTTACAAAATCGTTATACAGCAACTGGTTTTGCAAAATTACAAACAGAAATTTCTGCGATGAATTCTACTGAATTGATGAAGTTTATTTTAGATGAACGTTTTAGAGAATTTGCGTTAGAAGGACAACGTTGGTACGATTTACGTCGAGCAAATCAAAAACAAATTATACATCAAATTTCAGGTAAAGAGTATATTTTACAAGAAAATGATGTTCGTTATACAATAGAAATTCCACAAGCAGCTAAGCTCAATAATCCTCATTTATAACATTTTTAGACCGTCTTTATTCATCATTTAGACGGTTTTTTTATACTTTTGCATTCATGAAAATTGCAATTGTAGAGGACGAATTATTGGCGGTTACTTATCTAAAAAATCTGTTAGAGGAGCAATCGATTGTTGATATTTCTTCAATTACAATTTTGCGCTCAACAAAGCAAGCAACGGAGTTTTTTAGAGATAATTCGGTTGATTTAATCTTCATGGATATTCATTTGGGTGATGGGAAAAGTTTCGAGATTTTTCAGGAAGTTGAGATTCTAACGCCAATTATTTTTATCACTGCTTATGATGAATATGCGATGAAAGTTTTCAAGCATTTTACAATTGATTATATTCTGAAACCCTTTGAAGTAGAGGAGTTGCATATTGCATTGCAAAAATTTAAAACAATTCGTACAAGTTTTGATATTTCACCAACATTACAATCGATAGCTGTTTTAGAAAATTCACCGTCCGAGATTATGCATCGTTTTTTGGTAACGAATGGTAACAAATTACGTTCGGTAGAAGAACACGAAATTGCTTATTTTTTTGCTTCGGGAAAACATCTTTTTATAAAAACGAAAGATGATCAAACCTATATTTATGATGACACAATAAAGGATATTATAAATAAATTGGATGAGACTATTTTCTTCAAAATCAATCGAAAGTTTATTGTTCACATTGATGCAATTACTGAAATAATAAAACATTCAAGTCAAAAAATTGAAATTCATCTTCAACCAAAATCAGAAACTGAACAAGCTATTTTTATCAGTAAAACACAGATTAATAGTTGGATGGATTGGATGAATAGATAAAAAAAAAATCTCACATTTGTGAGATTTTAATTAACTTATGATATTACTTTTTATTAAAATCGTCATTTCGAGTGAAATTCTGTAAGAATTTTGTATCGAGAAAAAGATTTTAAAATATTAGTTTATAAATTTTCTAACATCAAGATAATTTCACTTTCGATGCGTTGCATCATTTCAGGCAAAATTTCGATTTGATGTTTTACATTTTCGATGGTATTGTACGTCAATTCTCCCGTGTTCAAATTCAAATTATATTCAATTTGTCCTTCCCACGAATTACTCGATTCGTAAAATGAAACCATTTCAAAAGGTAATCTTGGCAAAATTTCGCCAAAATGTTCTTCTAATTTGATTCGATTTTCTTGATTAATTGTTAGTTTTTCCATGATTTAATAATCATTGCATTAGCAGAAGTTTCGTAGAAAATAATTGCTAAAAGTTGTAAAAATTCAGCATGATTTAGCTTTCCAGCAACTACTTCTTCAATATCTGCTTCGTAATATTCTTCAATTGTTTTGGTCATCAAGGCCTTAAAATTCTCCAACGGAATATTTTGATCTTTCAATTCATTTAATAAATAATTATTCGAAGCTAAAAAATCAGGACGAGTTCCGAAAATAGGAGACTTACGAATATTTAACGCATTATGAAAAGTTTGCGAAATCAAAACGCCACGTTCCAATTCTTCGAATTCCCAACCTTTACGAACTCTTCTTGGATTATTTTCATAGAAAATATGGTTGTGAAAAGCGTGAATATGTTTCGCAATATCCGTGTTGGTATGTAAATAAAGGAATTGCAAAATCGAACTAAACAAATGATTTGCGTTCAGATTCGCTGGATAATATGTGTACAATAATGGATAATGAAACAATGTTGTGTACAAAGGCGAAAAACTATCAATAATGTTTAGATTCAATACATTTATTCCTTCAAAATCTACTTTCTGATTCGTTTGATAATAATTAATTCCAGCCAAATAAATATCCTCATAACTCAATTCAAACTGATTAAGATACGCTCCAATCTGTTTGAAAAAAGAAGTATTTAAGTTATGATTTGTAACTAATTTATATTGTTTATTTTCAAATTCTTTAATAAAATCTAACTTAAACTCAGACTTTAAATTATCATTGATAACTTTATCAAAATCAAATGATTTATTTCTAATTACATTGACATAAATTTCGTTGTATGTATAAATAATTTGCTTTATTGGTTCTGTATCCAAAGCTTCAAACGGATTGATGTCAGCATTTGGCGTAGCATACAACGTAAACAAACGACGAAATTCTTGTTGAATCTTTTCTTCTTCCGCAAACATATTCATCAATTGATTAGTGTTCGCAGCAATAATACTTTCACCTAAAAAAAATAAAATACCAGCTTTCAAATCTTCATCAAAACCACATCTTTCAAGGGTTTGATCAAAATAAGTTTTGAATGGATTTTCAGGATTTTGGCTCATATCGAATAATTTTTTTTATCATTTAAAAAGTAAAAGTATTGATTTTTTGAAGATTTAAAACGAAAAAACCTCTGCAAAACAGAGGTTTTTAAAATTTATTTTAGTGAATTTGTTTAACTTGTTAAAATTCAACCATTGAAGGATTCAATCCAGAAAAACCATCAGTTGGCATTTCATCTATCGCTTTTACATCTTCTGCACTCAATTTAAAATTATTTGAAGTTAAATTTGCTTCAATATTTTTTTCTGAAGAGGAGCGAGGAAGTGGTAAAATTTCTTTCGCCAAACAATAATTAATACAAATCTGACCAACTGAAACATTGTATTTATCAGCCAAAGAAACAATTAATTCGTTCTCCAAAATTCTTCCCGAACCTAGTGGACTCCATGCTTCAACTAACAAATCGTTTTGTCTACAAAAATCGACTAATTCTGGTTGCGAATGTCCTGGATGAATCTCAATTTGATTAACCATTGGTTTGATTTCAGCCGTTTCAAATAAAGCTTCTAAATGATTGATATTGAAATTACTTACACCAATCGCTTTTGCTTTTCCAGATTTGTAAATTTCCTCAAAAGCTCGCCAAGTTCCAGCATTCAATTCTGCCCAATTATCAGGAAATTGCGTTTCATTTGCTGGCCAATGAATCAAATATAAATCCAAATAATCTGTCTGTAAATCCGTTAATGTTTGCTGAAATGCAGCCATTGCTTTTTCGTATCCACGCTCAGAATTCCAACATTTAGATGTAATGAATAATTTGCTACGATCTACATTTTCAGCTTTCAAAACTGTTCCAATTTCTTTTTCATTTTTGTAGATTGCTGCCGTGTCAATATGTGTATATCCTTTTGTTAATGCTATTTTTAGAGGTTCTATAACTTTTTCACCTTCTAATAACCATGTTCCAAATCCAATTGCAGGAATTTCGATCCCGTTTGATAGTTTAAAGTTTTCCATTTTTTCAATATTTATATATTCAAATTTATCTCAAAACAACCAATTTCAATAATTAGTAGACGTTAATTCTTATGTTAAAACTCATTTATAGAAATCTTAAATTTAATTGTTTGTTAATAAAATAGTTCTATATTTATTCTCGAAAAGTGATAGGAAAAAATATTAAAAATGACACAATTTACAGGTACGATTGAGGATTTTATGAATACACATGAAGAATTTATTAATACTTTGATTCTTAGAAAAATTAATCAACAAGTTGTATTAGATAAGAAAGATGCAGAAGATATTCAGCAAAATGAATTTATTCAACAAAAATTAGATGATTTAAAAGAACATATGACTGATTTGTTCGAAAATGAATTTGGTGATTGGGAAATTACAATGGATTTAGAATCTTTTGAACAAGAATTTGATAAACATTTTCAGATTTCGAAGCAAGAATTAGAAGATAATGTGCTGTTGATGTAGGGGATTATTTAAAATAATGTTCAGAACTTTTAAACCTAATAACAAACTACTAAAAAAGTATATTGATTATTATTATGTTGATATTAAACATGATAATACATTAACTGTATATGATTGTTTTCCACATTTTAATAATACGATTTCTGTTTACAAATCACATCAATATATAAACGGGAATTCTGTTTACAAACAAAATGGAATTCCTCTTCAAATTTTTACTCCATTAAGATCAGATGTTTTACAGATTCAACAAATTGGTTCTGTTGAACGTTTTGTAATTGTTTTTAAACCTTTTGGAATCAATCAATTTCTGATTAATATAGATTTCTCAAGTATTATAGATGATTTAGATTTTTTCAATGAAGAAGAGTGTAATCATTTGTTTAATTACATAAAATCTGAAGAATTTATTTCAATAATTGAGCCTATTTTATTGAATAAAATAACTAGAATTGAAAATGTAATTATAGAAAATTCAATAGATTATATTTTTAAAACATTATGATGATTTTACAGTTAATCAACTTGCTGATTATTTAGGTTTTAGTCGAAAACATATCAATAGGGTTTTCAAAGAAAATATTGGAGTTTCCATTAAAAATTTTCATGAAATCGTTTTATTTAGAAAAACGGTTGAAGAGAAATTGTTACATAATCCTGATGAAACATTTACGTCGATTGCGCATAAATTAAATTTTACGGATCAATCTCATTTTAATCGTTTGTATAAAAAATTTGTTTCTGAATCACCCAATCAATTTTATAAAAATGGAGAATTAATAGGAGAGGAAGATACTTTTTGGAGATTTTATAAAGATTAAAATGTCCCAATTTTACAAGTTTATTAGGGGTGTTGATGGTATTTTTACACAAAATTCAACCCATGAAAAATTATATCTTTATACTTATCTTATTTCTATCCACACAAATTTTTAGTCAAGAAACATATTCTAGTTTAATTTCAAAAGCTGAAAAGTTAGTTGAAGAAGACAAGAAGGAATTAGCTTTAGATTATTATACAAAAGCATTCAATCTACATAAAGACAGTATCAATAATTTTGATTTATATGATGCGGCTGAACTTTCTAACATAATTGGTCAAGCAAATCAAACATTTTATTTTTTAGAAAAGTTAATTCAGAGAAATCCGAAACTATACCCAGGTTGGTATTTTATTTTAGATAAAGATTCGAAAGTGAAATTCAAAAATCTATTAAATGATAAACGTTGGCAGAATTTAGAAGTAACCTCAAATAAAAAATCTAAAAGATTTTATGACAGTATTCAATTGACAAATGATGAGTTTTTTAGAATTAAGAAATCAACAAATTTAGAGATTAAAGATAAGAAAAAACTTTATAAAAGTTTGAAAAATTCTTCATCTTATTTACCGAAAAAAGAACAAAATTATTCTATTTTCTTTCCAATTAATGATACTTTAAAGTCATCTTATTTTATTCATTTACCTAAAAATTATAACCCAGAAAGAAAATATCCTATGCTTATCTTCCTTCATGGAGCTGTATTTTTCAGTGAATTTGAAAAATTTTCTACTGATGAAGATTTGAAAGGTTGGAATAGATTTTATACTAAATATGCGGATCAGAATGATTTTATTTTAGTTTTTCCTAAAGCTGATAAACGTTATAATTGGATGACAGAAAAAGGATTTTATATGGTTCCAGAAATTGTTCGACAAATAAAATCAACAATTAATGTAGATGATAATAAAATGTTTTTAACGGGACATTCTAATGGAGCAACTGGTTCGTTTAATTATTTAGTAAAACAACCAACTTATTTTGCAGGTTTTTATGGCTTTAATACGCAGCCAATTGTAAGAACAGGAGGAACATTTATTCAAAATGCATTGAATCGTTCTTATATAAATTTCTCTACTGATTTAGATTATTATTTTCCACCACAAGCTAATGATGATTTAACTGCATTGATGCAATCATTACATATTGATTATAAAGATTATCGATACAATGGTTATCCGCATTGGTTTCCAGAATTTAATGGTTCAGAGCCTGCGTATAAAATTTTGTTTGATGATTTGTTGAATAGAAAAAGAAATCCATTTCCGAATAAATTAATTTGGGAAACAGATGATGTGAAATACGGAAAAGTTGATTGGATAGAAATCACAAAACTGGATACAATTTCATCTAAAAAAGAGTGGCAAAAAAACTATAATTTCAAAATAACTAAATGGTTAGAATATGATGATAATGATAGTCTACAAATAAAAGATGTGGATAAAATGGCTTTTAATTTTCCTCGTGAATCAGGTTTAATCAAAGTAAATTATTCCAAAAATAGATTTGATATTGAAACATCTTCTGTAAAATCATTTCGATTATATATTTCTCCTGAAATGATTAATCTGAACAAAAAATTAAAAGTCTATGCTAATAATAAATTGATATACAGTCAAAAAGTAGATTACAATCCATCTTTTATGAAAGAAAATTTCAATAAAAATATGGATAAAGTACAAGTTTGGATTAATTATATTGATTTTGAATTATAATTAACATCACTAAAAAAACATGATTATGAAAAAAATATTCTTACTAATTATATTCTTTTTGTTTACTTTTATTAATGCTCAATCTTATGAGGAAAAAACAATTATACTTCAAGAATTGTTAAAAGATAAAAAATATTGTGAAGCACATAAAATTTTTGAACAAATTCTGAATAATGAAAATCGAAACCCTTATGATTTTTATTATGGAGCAATCTCGTCAGTAAATTGTAATAAACCAAATCAAGCATTAGATTGGTTAGAAATGGGAGTTCAAAAAGGTTTAGGTTCTACCAAAGAAGAAGTTGATTATCTTTCTAATGATGAAAATTTTTCTAAGATTTATTCTGATCCTAAATGGAATAATTTAGTTTCTGTGATGAAAGAGAAGTTAAAAGAAAAAGAACTTCGTGAAGAAAAATTAAATGTAGATTGGTTAAAAAGTATAAGTAACAATAGAGTAAAAAATAAAAACAGATCAGCCAAATGCAGGATTTGCTTTATATACAAACAATGTAGATTCTATCAAAGTTCCTTATTTGGTTTTAATTCCTAAAAGTTATTCGTCTAAAAAGCCTTCAAGAATGATTGTTTATTTGCATGGAGGAGTGGTGAGTACAGAAAATTTTACTCATAATAATTATCAAATAGAGCAAGAATCTATATTTTCTTTGGCAGATGAATACAATGCTATTATTCTGTATCCATTTGGAAAAAAAGCTTTTGAAAATGTCTTATCGATTGTAAAAGAAGTTGAAAAAAAATATTCTATAAACAAGAAAGAAATTTATCTTGGAGGAATGTCAAATGGCGGTTCAGCAACTTTTTGGTTTGCAACAAATCATTCGAATTTGTTTAAAGGTTTTTATGCTTTTTCTGCAGATCCAAAATTAAAAATTGAAGAGATTGACTTTTCTAAAATCAAAAAACCTTTTTATATGTTGAATGCTAAAGATGACAACGTTTTTAAATTTGAGGAAGTGGAATCAATTTATTTAAAAAAACATAACAAAAATTGGCATTTAGAATCATTAGAAAAGGGTAATCATGGTTTTGTTTACCAAGAAAACGGAACAGAAATAATGAAAAACTTATTAGATAAATTAATAATGGAATAAACTAAATCTTCATAAAATCTTCTTCCAATAAGTCTTCTAAAGGACTTTGCATCAAAGATTGTGGTAAATTTCGGAAAGCAAAATTTCGTATATTCATCAAAAATTTATTGTCTACTTGAGCAACTTTTCCAGCCAAACGAGAAGTATCGATAATATAATGTGTTCGTTTCAAACGACGTAAATTATAATGTTCAAAAGCTAACAAAATATCAGTATCTTTTTTGATTAATTCATCATACAAAACGCAAACATCTTCAACCGCCATGCATGCGCCTTGCCCCATGTTTGGTGTGGTTGCATGTGCTGCATCTCCAATTAATAAAACACGATTAAATGCATAATTATTAATCGGTTTTATATCCATAATTGGCGTAGCAATTATACTTTCTGGATTCGTTTTTTGTAAAGTATTTCTGATTTGTCCCGAATAATCTTTGAACTGATTTTTAATATCACTTAAAGCGTAGTTGTAAACTTCAGAATTTAGTTTTGTATTGACACAAGCGTACCAATATATTTGATGATTGATAAGAGGAGTCAAACCAAATCGACCATTTGGTCCCCATGTTTCGATACTTTTCTTTGAGTTATACGATTTATCTTCCACAATGGCACGCCAACAAATATATCCCGCATAACGAGGTGTCGACTGTTTTAACAATTGTTGACGAATTGTAGAATTTATCCCATCAGCACCAATTAAATAATCACCTTCTGTAGAAGTTCCATCTTCAAAATGAAGGACAACTTTCTCAAAACTTTGTTCAAATAATTTTATTTTTTTTGACGTTTTAATTTTATTCGAATCAATTTTCGAGACTAGATAATGATGTAAATCTGCACGATGAATGGCAAAATTTTCGTTGTTGTAATTTTTTCTTAATCGTTCTGTATCGGCTTTCAGAATCGTTTTTTCTTTCCAATCTTGAATTTCAAAATCTTCTAACATATGCCCCAAAGGAGCAACTTCTTCTGCTAAACCTAGAATTTCAAATGCTTTCATTGCATTAGAAGCCAAACCAAAACCAGCCCCAATTCCACGAACTTCTGACGAAGCCTCGAAGATTTCGTAATCATAATTTAAGTCTTGCAAAGCTTTTGCTAAAGTTAAACCCGCAATTCCTGCACCCGCAATTAAGAATTTTTTACTCATTGATAAAAATAAAGTTCAAAATTAATCATTCTACTATAAACCAAAAAGAAAAGCGAATCAATTTGATTCGCTTTTCAGAAGTTATTTTGTCGAAAATTATTGTTCGTTAAAATATTTGTAGAAATATGGAATAGTTTCGATTCCTTTGTAGAAATTGAATAAACCATAATGTTCGTTTGGAGAGTGGATAACGTCAGAGTTTAATCCGAATCCCATTAAAACAGATTTTGTTCCTAATTCTTCTTCGAATAAAGCAACAATTGGAATAGATCCACCAGCTCTTTCGGCTAACGCTTCTTTCTCAAAAGTTTCAGCTAACGCTTTTTTAGCAGCGATAAAACCAGGATGATTTGTTGGTAAAATATAAGGTTTACCTCCATGATGTGGTTTTACTTTAACTTCTACAGAAGAAGGCGCTAAAGTTGGGAAATAATCTGCAAATTGTTTTGTTACAACTTCTGGATCTTGTCCAGGAACCAATCGCATTGAAATTTTAGCATACGCATGAGAAGGAATAACTGTTTTAGCACCTTCGCCAATATATCCTCCCCAAATTCCGTTTACATCTAACGTAGGACGAATAGACGCTCTCTCGATTGTAGAAAAACCTTCTTCTCCTTGAATATCAGCTATACCGATAGATTTTTTGTATTCTTCAACATCAAATGGAATTTTTGCTAAATCAGCTCTTTCATCTTCAGTTAATTCAAGAATTGGTTCATAGAAACCTGGAATTGTAATGTGACCTTTTTCATTGATTAATTTTCCAATCATTGTTGCTAAAACATTAATCGGATTAGGAACAGCCCCACCATAAACACCAGAGTGCATATCGCGATTAGCTCCTTTTACCTCAACTTCTACATAAGATAAACCACGTAAACCAACTGAAATAGAAGGTTGTTCGTTTGAAATCATAGAAGTATCAGAAATCAAAATCACATCATTTTTTAATTTCTCTTTATTGTTTTTAACGAAATTTACTAATGAAGGAGAACCAACTTCTTCTTCACCTTCGATCATAAATTTAACGTTACAAGGTAATTCGTTTGATTTGTTTAACGCCTCAAAAGCTTTAACGTGCATAAACATTTGACCTTTATCATCAGCAGAACCACGTGCGAAAATTGCTCCGTCAGGATGAATTTCTGTCTTTTTGATTACTGGTTCGTATGGTCCAGATTCCCATAATTCTAAAGGATCAGCTGGTTGTACATCGTAGTGTCCGTAAACTAAAACAGTAGGTTTTGAAGCGTCAACTATTTTTTCTCCGTAAACAACAGGAAAACCTTCTGTTTCGCATACTTCAACATTATCAGCACCTGCTTCTTTTAAATATTTTGCCACCATTTCGGCAGCATCATTTACGTCTTGTGTGTAGGCTGGATCAGCACTAACTGAAGGAATTTTAAGTAATTCGATTAATTCATCAAGAAAACGTTGTTTATTATCTTGTATAAATTGTTGCGTATTGTTCATCTTTGTTTGTTATGAATAATAGGTAAATTTAAACATAAAATCTTGATTAGACTTTCTTTTTCAAGAAAAATATAATGCGAAAACCTTTGTATCTTTGCAAAAAATTAGATAATGATATTATATAATACAACTTTTATTGTTGAACAAGAGGTGCATGACGATTGGTTTGAGTGGATTCAGAAAGAGCATATTAATGATTATTTGAAATCAAATTGTTTTATTGGCGCTCGTTTAGGAAAAATAACTTCTCATGTAGAACCAGGAGCGGTTTCTTATTCGTTGCAATTATTTGTGAATGATGAATTGACTTTAGGTAAATTCAAGAATAATTTTTTATCAGAAATTAAGCAAAAGAGTTTGCAAAAATATGCGACAAAAGTGCTAAGTTTCGAAAGTGAAATGGAACATATAGGAGATTTTAGTTGATAAAAAACTGTCTAAATTGACAGTTTTTATCAATAATCATATTCTGCTTCTTTTTTTTTCTTTTTTCTAAATTCAAGATACTTCTTTCTCAACTCTCCTTTTTGTAATAAATATTGAGCATATTCAATCAAAATATTTTTTCTGTAATTTTCTTTAAATTTTTAAGACAGATTTCTATTATATCTTCATGATACAGTCAATAGAGTAAATTGATGAAAACCAATAAGTAAAAATACTTCATTTGAGGTATTTTATTTCATTTATAATTGAAAGAAATTTACTTCAAATAAACTGGTTATAAATATTTCGTTATGAAAAAAATAATTATACTATTTGTGTTCGTTTTAGGAGTTGGAAGTGCGAAAGCACAAGATTTAAGCTTAAAAGAGAAGATTAAAATTTTGACTGAAAATAATTGGCGGCTTATTCGGTTAGAAGATCAAAATGGTAAAATGTACAGTCTGCCTGATGATTTGAGAAATAAAACACTAGTTTTAAATCCTCATAATAAAACCGCTTTTTTTTATCTTCCAAACTCGAACGAAGAGGTTTATATCTATGATGGTTATAAAATTACAGATGATAAAATTTTTATTGGAAAGGATTTTGTTTTGCAATATAAACTTGACAATTTGATTGGTGTTAAAATAAGAATTTGGGATCCTGACTATGAAGCTGATTGGGTTTGGATGGATATTCCGAAAGAAACAGATGCTGCATATTTAAAAAGTATAAATTATATCAAATGAAAAATTTATTGATATTAATTCTTTTGTTTTTCAGCTTTGTATGGGTAAATGCTCAAACAGAAGAACAAACACTCGAATGGTTGAATACAAAAAAAGCGGAAGTTTATGACGTTAGTTCTATCACAGTTCAGGAAGGAGCAAGGAGATTAGAAATTAACGGTGATATAATTCATGCTTATTCCGACAATGGAGCATATACGAAAATTAATTGGAGTGGAATAAAAGATGTATCCAAAAAAGATACAAAAAATCAAATTGTTGTTATTTCAAATACAATGTATAACGGGCTGAATACTTGTATATTTTTCAAAATAGATAATCCTGAATTAATAGAAAAATACATCAAAGCACTTCGTTATATGGCAACCTTAAAAGGAGCTAAAATGATCGATGATGATTTATTTTAATAAAAAATGCAGTAGAAAACTACTGCATTTTTTGTTTATTATTAACCTTCGAAGCTTCTCACAGCATCTAATGTTTTATTGATTTCTGTATCTTTAATTGCATCAGAAATAAACCAAGTTTCGTATCCAGAAGGAGCAATGTAAACTTCATTTGTCAACAAATGATGGAAAAATTTATTGAATCTTTCGTGATTACATTTCGTTACATCTGTAAAGTTTTTGATTTCTGTTTGTTCTGTAAAGAACACAGACATCATCGAACCTAAACGATTAATATGTGCAGGAATTCCTTTCTCAGCAAATATTTTAGAAATCTCGTTATCTAAAGTTTCTGTTGCATTATCAATACGATTAAATAATGCTCTATCATTATTAATAATATTCAAAGTTGTGATACCAGCACGCATCGCAATTGGATTTCCAGATAAAGTTCCCGCTTGATAAACAGGACCAAGAGGAGCAAGGTGATTCATAATTTCGCGACGAGCAGCAAAAGCTCCTACTGGAAAACCACCACCAATTACTTTACCAAATGTTACGATATCTGCATTGATGTTTAAACGTTCTTGAGAACCACCCATCGCTTGACGGAAACCAGTCATTACTTCATCAAAAATTAATAAAGCTCCATTTTCATCACAAATTTGTCTTAATCCTTCTAAGAAACCTTTTTCAGGAACAATACATCCCATGTTTCCTGCAATTGGCTCAACAATAATAGCAGCAATCTCGTCTTTATTTTGTTCGAATAAAGCTTTTACATCTTCCAAATTATTGTATTCGGCTAACAATGTATCTTTTGCAGTTCCTTGCGTTACACCTGGCGAATTTGGATTTCCGAAAGTTGCAGCACCAGAACCAGCTTTAATCAAAAATGAATCTGAATGTCCGTGGTAACAACCTTCAAACTTTACAATTTTATCACGATTTGTATAACCTCTTGCTAAACGAATTGCAGACATACAAGCTTCTGTACCAGAGTTTACCATACGAACCATATCGATGTTTGGTACAACAGAAGTAATTAATTTCGCAATTTCAGTTTCCAATTCAGTTGGTGTACCAAAAGAAAAACCATTTTTCATCTGCTCAACAGTCGCATTCAAAACACGCGGATCTGTGTGTCCAATAATCATTGGTCCCCAAGAATTGATGTAATCTACGTAAGCACGTCCATCTTCATCATAAATATAAGCACCTTCGGCTTTTTTGATAAAAATTGGCGTTCCTCCAACAGATTTAAATGCACGAACAGGAGAATTTACACCTCCTGGAATATATTCTTGCGCGTCTTTGAATAATGCGCTACTTCTTTGATACAACATAATTTTACAAAAATAGTTGCACAAATTTACTGAATCTTAAATGAATTATGAAGTGATTTTGATTAGATTATAAGTTTATGTGAAGATTTATTTTCTAAATACTCAATTAATGTTTTAATCAATTGATTTTCTTTCAAAATCGTTTGATTTCCAATCAAAAATAATTGCTCTTTTGCACGTGTTAACGCCACATTTAGTTTTCGGTCAACATTTCCTTGGTCATTCATATTCACCAACGCATTCAATTGTGAATGATATGTTACCGCAAAACTATACAAAATAATATCGCGCTGACTTCCTTGGTAACGCTCAACAGTATCAACTGTAATTTGTTCATGATTTGGAATATTTGCTAATTCTAATTTCTGTTTAATTAATGCAATTTGATTACGGAAAGGTGCAATAATTCCAATTGTTTTCTTTGGATCAAATGGTTTTTGATTGATTTCATATAAATGAATAATTTCTTGCACAAACTTCACAATCAAATCGGCTTCTTGTACATTCGTTGAAGGCAAATAAGGATTTTCGTCAACATTGATAAATGCAAAACGATGATTCGTGATAAAGTTTTGTAAATTATTTGATTGATTATAATGTTCAAAATGTAAATCTGCACGTTGACGATTTAAACTTTGTTTTATTTCATCATTTAAATTTGGAATATCAAAGGCTACGTTTAATTTTCCATCATAAAAATAATTGTTCGGAAAATCTGCGATTTCAGCGTGCATTCTTCCTTGATAAGTCAATTGGTCAAACGCATTTTCGTAATTATTTCGTTCACAAAATTCATACAAACGCTCGAAAATAGAATTTTTACGATTAATTAAACCAATATTTTCTAATAATTCGTTATTTGTTTTCGCTAATTCAGGATTTTGTAAAACGATTGCAGGCAATTGTTTGTGATCACCAATCATGATAAAACGTTCTGCTTTTGGTAGAATCCCAACAATTTGTGGTTCTAAAATTTGCGAAGCTTCATCAATAATAATGGTATCAAACTTCTTCAACTTCAGAATATCATTTTTACTTGAAATCGAAGCTACGGTCGAAACAAAAATGCGTTGTTTACGAATAATATCTTGAATTGTTTTTCTCGAAAATTTTTCTCCTTTTTGCTCTAAATCGGCATCTTTTTGTTCAATAATTTTATTCAATAAATTTTGATGAAATTCAGGAGAAGTAGATAATTCATTCCCAATTCTAATGAATTTTTGTTCAATTTGATCAGAAATAGCCGAATTTATCGATTCACATAATTCATCAACTGCACGATTTGTATACGCCAAAAGCAAAATGTTACAATCCTGTTTTTCATAGATTTCTTTCACCAATTCTTTGATGATAATCGATGTTTTTCCTGTTCCTGGAGGTCCATTCAACAAAAAGTAATCTTTTGTAGAAAGTGCTTTTTTCAGAATTCGATTTTGTTCATCCGAAAGATTTGAATTAAAATAATCATAATCCATTTCACTTTTTGGAACAGATTGCGTTAAAATCAAATCTTTTTTTGCTTTAGAAGAATGAATTAATCCATATAAATTTCGGTACATCGAAACGAAAGAAGAATCCATGAAATCGCGCTCTAAAGCCCATTTTCCTGTTGAATCAAACGAATCAAAAAATCGTGTATTTGGTTGTTGATAACGAAAACGTAACACAATAAATTCTCTCGAAATACTTTTGATCGTACATTTAAAAACCTGATTTGTTAAAACAGAATCTTTGAAATTATTCCGAGGATAAAGAATGCAAATATCACCTTCTCGAATCGAAATAAAATCATTAGCAGGATTGGTTCTTTTTAATTTAATTTCTCGTTTTGGATCAGAAATATGATTTTCTACAATTTCTAAATCATAAATAATCTCGAAATTATTATTTTTTTCTTCGAAAGTATTCAGCCACAAACTCGCCAAACCGTTGTTAGAAGTGGATTGTCCCAAACCAAGTTTCGCCATATATTGTTCTTTCGCAATGAAATTCGTAAACGAATAAAAATAAGCTTTTTCTAACGGTGAACTATTTTTGATCGGATAGATAAATTTATCCAACTGTTCTTCTAAAATTTCTTTGAAACGAGGATTAATTTTTCGTTTGATAAAATTGGCAGGTTTAATCGAATAAATAGTTGATTCAATATCGGTTAATGCATGATTTGCTAACCGATTTTCATTGATAATTATTCGATTTCGTAAATCAAAAATACGTTGAACTCGCGCTAAAGTTGGCACATCAAAACGTAAATTTCCTTGATATACTTTCGAATAGAAGATATAACCTTCGGTGTTTTTTGTGACATCTTTAAACTCTAAATCATATAAAACACCAATAATTTGGTAATATAAAAAGAGCTGCGTCGCATGATTTGGCTTGACACTTTTTCCATCATCAGGAAAAGGTGCACCACCAGATTTCAGCTCGATAATTTTATTTTTTCCTTCGGGATTAATGTCTAATAAATCTAAACGACCCTGAATACCATATTGTTCGCACAAAAATGAAGGCTCTATTAATGCACGATCCAACGAAATATCATATTGAGGAAAATCCTCGGTCAACACTTTTTGAATACGGTCAAAATGACCTTTTGCTTCCAGATAATAATCTTTCAAGTCTTGTGGATTCGTCAAATCGTTGCAAGCCGTATATTCTAATGGATAATTTTTGAAATCATTCTTGAAAATCTCATTAAAGTCCGTGTTTTCAATGTTTTCTGTTGAAAAATGATCGACAACTGAATTGGCAAAATTTCCTAATCGAATGTGTTTACTATTTGGCGCTTCTTCAAATTTTTTCTGAATATAATGCAATTCAGAAGTTCCATAATCCTGAAAACATTCAGCAATTGCCGAAATATCAACCAAATAATCTGGTTCGAGAATGATAAAACGTGGATGATAAATTCCTTCTTCATCAATCGTCGAATTGACTAAATTTAATTGTGCACCAACCCAAAAATCCTCAATAGAAGTAAAGTTTTCATTTACGCCATCCTCATCAATTTGAACTGTAATATTTTCTTCTGTTTCATTATCTTCATGATCGCAAATCAAACAATCTCGTTTGATTTCAATCACTTGAACACGCAATTTTTTAACCCGATTTCGAGTAAGAATTTTGTTTGTATAAAATTCTTTTTCAGGAAAATAGTAGATAATTTCTGCTGGAATCATTACTTCATAAATCGAAGAAATAAAATCTGCAATATATTTATAATGTGTAAAATATTCGTGTTCTGTCGGTTCGTATTTCTCGCTCAGAATTCGTTGAGCAGTTTTACGAAACGAATGAATTTTAGTAGAAACTTGGTATTGATTACAAATAAAAGATAGCTTCGAGAAAAAGTTAGAAAACTGTAAAGCTTCGTTTTTTGTTAACTCAAATGCAATATTTTCAACCAAACGTTTTAAATCTAAATATTTAGAATTGATTGGTTTATTGGCAAGTTGAATTTGTAAAACTTCATTTAGCAGTTGATTTCCTATTTCTTCTCGATTCACGGCGATTAATTTGGTGTAAAATTAAGACTAAATATTGTATTAAAAAGACGTTTAATCCCACGTTTTCCAATCATCACTTGTAAACAACCATTTTGGAGTTTTAATTTTACCTTGTTGTAATTTATACCAAGGATTTAATTTTTTATTCATCGGATTATTAAGAATTTGAATTTTTTCAAATTATTTAATTCTCAAAGGTGAAACAATGATAACAAATCCATCAGGATCTAAGAAAGAAATTCCATTTTCATTCCAATACGGATTTTTCGATTTTATTGGTTTGATATGATGAATTTCTAAACGCTCAATGAGTTTGTTATATTTTTGTTGCGTTGTTGGATAAAATACCAAACAATCGTCTTCATCAAAGTGATGATTGATATTTTCGTGAGTTGTTGTAAATTCTAGATGCCAGTCTAAATCTGGTTTTCCAATAAAAATACCATCATATCCATTATGATTTTGAAACTCTCCAAGGATTTCAAAATTTAAAACTTTAGTATAGAATTTTTTTATTTCGTTGATTTGATTGGTATGACGAGTGACTCTAAATTGCATAAAATTCACTATTATTATTGATTGAAAATTAGTATATTTTATTGAATTTTATGGAAATAATTTTAGTACAATGAAGAAAACTCTTTTATTAATTTCGTTTATTATTTTTAGTTCATTTAATGTATTTGCTCAAAAACAAAAAGATTATAAAAGTTCTGAAGTTATTATTTCAAAAGATTTTGAAAATAAATTAGATCCAATTAAATCAAATTTTAATCGAATTAATTCAATTAAAATTTGGTCAAAAATAAAAGAAGTTGAAACAGATGACTCTACTGAAGGAGGTTTTATAAATTATTACTTTTTAAATGATAAATTAGAAAAAATTATAGTACGAAAGTTTGGAGAATCTGGACAGTATTTGGCTGAATATTATTTGTTGAATGATAAATTATCTTTCGTTTTTGAACAAGATACAACTTATAATTTTCCTTTGTATTGGAAAGAATTTGATGATAAAAAATCGATAATAGAAGAATCTCGTTATTATTTTGAAGATAGAAAATTGATTCATTTTATAGGAAAATCTAAAAATTATAAGACTGAAAGTGAAAATACTTTAGTTGAATTTGATGAATTAATTAAGATGGAAAATAATTATAAATAAATGATTTATAATAGCTATATTACAATTTGATTAACTTGTTTTATGTTCAAACTATATCCATTTCATTTTTGTTCTTTAGTGTTATTGTTTCTATTAATTAATACACAACATTTTTGGATTCATGAAACTGGAATTTTCGCGATTGTTTTATATTTAATAGAGCTTATTTTATTCGTAGGATTAATTATTTCTACAATACTAAAGTAGTATAAATATTTTGATGATGCTGAAAGAAATTTCAAAAAAGGAATACCTGTTTTTATTAGCACTGTTTTTTTGACTTTAGTTTTTCTATATCCATCAGGAATAATTACTGATAATACAATTTATGGTAAGGATAAATTATTTGCTTTTAGTGAAGGAACCGCAAGTTGCGGTATCAGCTATCATTTTAAATCAGATAGTATTTATATTGTAAATTCGTTTTGTTTTTTCCCTTCACGAGAAGTTGGTAAATATTATCTGAAAAATGACACAATATATTTTGATACTATTACTAATAAACAATATAAATATGGAACAATTAATAGAAAAGATTCCATTTTAGAATTATATTATTTAGAACCTCGAACATTCAATTTTGACACATTGAAAGTAGATTCCACTATTATTAAAAGGAAAATTGAAAATTCAAAAAGTCATAGTTTTAATATCTCAGAAATAAATAATCTTGAATAAAAAAATCCGTCAATTGACGGATTTTATCTTTTTAATACACTTCTTCTTTTTTGAAGAAAACTGTGTCATTTCCTTTTCTAAATTTCAGTTCCGAATATCGAATCGTGTAATCATCAGACATTCCGTAAGTTTCTAAAATAAAATTATCTTTGAAACGATAATTTCTATTGGTTTTATGTTTTGCATTCGAGCCTAATTCTTCTTTCAAACTCAGTGTTTCTGGAGAAATTTTGAAGCGAGGATCAGTTTCTATTCGATTAATAATTGTATTGACATCGGCAGAATCCATAATCAAAACTGTTTCTTGTTTCATGTTTTTAATTCCAGAAATATCTGTCGAAACAATTTTTAAATTTCCTTTAAACCCAATTCCAGCTTGGTGTAAATCGGTTTTCAAATCATCATTAGAATACATTTGACTTCTGTAACCATATTTCACGATCGGAATCATCACAATAAAAAATATCGCAAGCGAAACTATCATTGCAGATTTGTTGTAGCCTGCCATTCGCAATCCATAATAGATAAATGGAATCAAAATCAATAATACAATTCCGAATATAATGACAGCAATTAATCCTGATTCCATTAGTCGTTAATCATATTTAAAAATTCGTCCTCGGTCAACACGACAACTGTTCCTATTTCTTCTGCTTTTTTCAGTTTACTTCCTGCTTTATCGCCAACAACCAAGAAATTTAAGTTTTTAGAAACTGCAGAAATATTTTTCCCGCCATGATCTTCCACCATTTTTTGTGCATCAGTTCGATTGAATTTAGTCAAAGTTCCTGTAAACAAAAACGTTTTGCCTAATAGAATATCGGTTTTTATAGTGTTAATAGAAGATGCATTAGATTTAGGTTTTCGAATTCTTTTTTTATTATCATTTTTTATATATTCAAATGCATTATCCCTAAATTCATTGAAAATTTGCCCACATATATAAGCATCTTCTAATGCATTGTGATAATTATTTTGATTAAATTGAAAATAACTAGCAAGAGTTGAAAGTTTATAATTTTCTAATTCTAATAGAGACTTAGAAATTTCTAAAGTACAAAATGATTTAAAATCTGGTTTGTGAATTTTATAATAATCTAAGGTTTTATTAAGAATTGTTATATCAGTAGATGCATTATGCGCAACAATATTTTTATCAATGAAAAAATGCTCTATTTCATTCCAAATTTCATCAAATTCTTTTTTGTTAAAAACATCTTCAAGAAATATTCCATTTATTCTAGAGTTTATTGGATTAAATTTTAAATCTATTGGTTTTATTAATGTATAATATTCATTAATTGGCTCTCCATTTGAAAATTCAACTATACCTAAAGAACAAGGAATATGTCCGTATGATGTTTCAAAATCAATGGCAACGAAATCATTATAAGTATCCATTATTTAATTTATTAAATTTAAAAATTCGTCTTCAGTCAATACGATAACAGTTCCTATTTCTTCTGCTTTTTTTAGTTTACTTCCGGCATTTTCACCAACTACTAGATAATTTAAATTTTTAGAAACTGCGGAAATATTTTTTCCTCCATGATCTTCCACCATTTTTTGCGCATCAGTTCGATTGAATTTGGTTAATGAGCCAGTAAATAAAAATGTTTTATTTTCAAGTATACTAGATATTGGAATTGATGAATTGTCGAGTTCAAATTTTAACCCGTAATTTTTTAATTTATGTACAATATTTAAATTATTTTCATTAGAAAAATAATTTTTGATACTTAATGCAATTTTGTTTCCAATTTCATCAATAGACTCTAATTCTTCAATACTTGAATCTATTAATTGTTCAATAGAATTGAATTTCTTAACAATTTTTTTAGCAACTGTTTCTCCAACTAATTTTATTCCTAAAGCAAATAATACCCTTTCGTAATTGACATTTTTAGAATTTTCAATTGAGTTTAAAATAATTTCTGCAGATTTTTCTTTAATACCAATTCTATTTCTATCAGCAATACTTATTATAAATTGTTCGAAATCTTTATTATTTTTATTATTCCAAACAAGTAATTCGTCAATATATTTTATAGTATCAATATCGTAAATTTTATTACTAAATAAATCAGAATTTTGATTTAAGATATTTGGAAATTTAATATCTAAAAGTAAATTTAGAGAAACATAATTCTCTAAGGAATAGTAATTTTGGTAATCAATATTAGTTAATGAATTTTTAAGTTCAGAGATGAATTTTGTAATTTTATTATTTTCTGTTTCAATATTTAATAACTCATTTAATGATTTAACATTTTTAGTTATGAATTCGCTATCTTTTATTGTTAGATTTCCCCATTTTTTTGAAAGAGCAAAAACTGCTTTAACTAAGTCTACTTGTAATTGATTTTTATACTTTAATCCAGCATAATCATTATCAATCCATTTTTCAAGACCAATAATCTCATTTTTATTTAAACTATAAAAATCTGAGATATTTGAGATTTTATTATTAGAATAAAGAATTTCTATAGTTCCACCACCTAAGCCCTCAATATCCATTGCTTTTCGAGAAACAAAATGTTCTAATTTTCCAATAATTTGCGGTTCGCAACCATTCTCATTTGGACAATAATGCTGCGCTTCACCTTCATTACGAATTAATTCTGTTCCGCAAGAAGGACAATTTTTAATGAATTCGATTTCTTCGGTTCCAGGTTGGCGAACATCAGTATTGACACCAATAATTTTCGGAATAATTTCGCCTCCTTTTTCCACATAAACCATATCACCAATGCGGATATCCAACTTTTTAATAATATCTTCGTTGTGGACAGAAGCACGTTTTACGATCGTTCCAGCCAAAGAAACAGGCGCAAGATTTGCAACAGGCGTAATCGCTCCAGTTCGACCAACTTGATAATCAATACTCAATAATTCGGTTTCGGCAGCTTCAGCTTTGAATTTATATGCCATTGCCCAACGTGGAGATTTTGCTGTATAACCTAATTCGTCTTGTTGTGAAAAAGAATTCACTTTGATCACAATTCCGTCCGTTTCGTAAGGTAAATTTTTACGTTCGATATCCCAATGATCTACAAAAGCTAAAACTTCTTCCAAAGAAGTACATAATTTTGACGTATGCGGAATCTTAAAACCTAATTCATCAGCGGCTTGTAGCATTTCCCATTGCGTAGAATAAGGCAAATTATTTCCAATAAAATAATACGGGAAACATTGTAAACCACGTTTAGCAACTTCGGTATTATCTTGTAATTTCAATGATCCAGAAGCAGTATTTCGAGGATTTGCATACAATTCTAAACCATTATTAGCGCGTTCTTCATTAATTGAAGCAAATTTATTGAGCGGAATTGTAATTTCGCCACGCATATAAAATCGTTCAGGATAATTTCCTTTCAATTTCAATGGAACAGATTGTATTGTACGAATATTATTCGTGATTTCATCACCTTGTGTTCCATCTCCACGCGTTACAGCCTGCATCAATTCGCCGTTTTCGTACAAAATAGAAATGGAAGCGCCATCATATTTCAATTCACAAACAAATTCTACTTTTTCACCTAACGTTTTCTCAATTCGTTTTTCCCAATCTTGCAAATCTTCAACTGAATATGAATTGTCTAACGAATACATTCTAAATTCGTGTGTAATCGTCGGGAAATTTTTTGTAACCATTCCACCAACGCGTTGTGTAGGTGAATTGACATCAAAAAAGATAGGATTTTCGTCTTCTAATCGTTTTAATTCTTTCAATTTCAAATCAAATTCGAAATCAGAAATTGTCGGATTATCTAAAACGTAATAATTGTAATTATGCTGAGTAAGCTCTTCTCGAAGCGCTAAAATTTTGTCTTGTATTTCCATTCTAAAAATGTTACCGAACAAAGATAAACACTTGAATTAATACGAACAATTTTTAAAATAATTTGGAATGATTTATATTTAGGAATATTTATTGCAACTATAAAAAAAAATAATCAACTATGAATAATTTATTAGAAGTTTTGGACACAAAATCAAAAGGTTTTGAAAATACAGTTTCAATCGTTACAACTGGAGCTGCCGTAGGAATTGCAATTTCGAAAGCGATTAATAAGAACGAAAAAATTGGAGCTGTTGTGGGAGTAGGAGTAGGTTTGCTGGTTTATGCGATGTTTAGTCCTCAAAACAAATTGAAAAAAGTGAATAAAAAATTGGAAAAACAAATAGAGGAATTTGAAGCTAAATTGGAAAAATAATCTGTTTTTATATGTAAGTATTTTAACTTATTATTTGGTGAGTTTGACTTTACCTGTGCATTTCATTTTTAATGATCTCGAAGAATATTCAGGTTATATATATGCTTATGTCGGTTGGATGACTTTTCCTTATTTGGACTTTTTTTGTTGGTTAGGAAATATTACATTATTATTTTAATGGATATTTTACCGAAAAAATGTAGGTTTTTATATTTCAATTCTAACTATAGTTTTAATGTCTTTTTATGGAATTAATCATTTGACAAGATTAAATATTTTGCAAGTGCATGAGTATGATTTACTCTTTTCGGTTATTGGGTTTGGTTATTTTCATCCATTTTTGTGTTAATTCATCATTATAAAAAATATAAATTAAAAAGTCAAACTTTGTAGTTTGGCTTTTTTCGTTTGCGATATTCATAATTTGTTCTCGAAGATGATTAGATAGAATTTATTTTTATGGTATTTTAAATATTTTTATCCTAATAATTATATTGATTTTTGAGTTAATTAATAATTTAAACTCTTCGAAAACCTCTGTTTAGTGGCAATTTGGACTAATTTTGTTCTTTTTTATGAATATGATAATTAACTATCGAAAATGATTAAAGTATAAATAAAATTAGCTTATATAATTTATTGATTCTATATTGCATTATATCTATAAAATTAGTCGAGATTAGTTTTGTTTACAAAGTTGGAATTGATACATTTGTTAAAAATAATTACTCTATAAAAACTATAGAGATTATATATGCAAAATGAATCAACTGAAAGAAATATTAGAGGAAGTAATAGAACAAACTAGTTTAGAAGAAAAATTATTGTTTTTGAATAACAACGTTAAAGAAAAAATAGTTTTTTCGACAAGTTTTGGTTTCGAAGATCAAGTTATTTCTCATGTTATTTTAAGTCAAAAATTAGACAATATTAAGATTTTTACTTTAGATACAGGTCGTGTTTTTCAGGAAACGTACAATACGTGGAACAAAACAGAATTTAAATATCAAGCGAAGATTAAACCATTTTATCCACCAACAGAGGAGTTAGAAAATTTTGTTGAAGAAAATGGAATTAATCCTTTTTACGATTCGGTTGATTTAAGAAAACAATGTTGCTATATCAGAAAAGTAATTCCTTTGAATCGTGCATTAAATGAAGCATCAGTTTGGATTACAGGTTTGCGTGCGGAGCAATCGAATAATCGACATGATATGCACGAAATAGAGTTTGACGAAGAAAAACAATTATTCAAATTCAATCCATTGATTGATTTTACAACAGGGGATTGTTTCGAATATTTGAAAGAAAATAGAGTTCCTTACAACCCGTTACACGACAAGGGTTTTATAAGTATTGGTTGTGCTCCTTGCACACGTGCTATAAACGAAGGTGAAGATTTTCGTGCCGGAAGATGGTGGTGGGAAGACAATAGTAAAAAAGAATGCGGTCTACATGCAAAGTAGACTTCAGGTGTTAATTTAATTTGAATGACTCAGCCTATTTTAGGTTGAGTTTTTTGTTTACTTTTACTAGACAAGTTTCAATAATGGAAATAGAACAAATCTTAGATCAAATTTCACCACTTTCCTCGCAGTCTATTCAGTTGATTGCAGATAAAATTCAACTAATTCGATTATCAAAAAACACCACGCTTATTGATGCCGATAAAGTTGAGAAAAAGTTATATTTCATCAAAAAAGGAATTGTTCGTGCGTATACGATAGACGATGGAAAAGAAATTACGTTTTGGTTTGGGAAAGAAGGCGATTTGATTTTATCGATGCGAAGTTATGTCGAAAATAAAATTAGTTACGAAACAATTGAATTAATGGAAGATTGTGAGTTATATGAAATTAAATCTTCTGATTTACAGTTATTTTACGCAACTAATTTAGAGATTGCAAATTGGGGAAGAAAACTTGCTGAAATTGAATTGATAAAAACTGAAGAGCGTTTTGTTTCTAGGCAACTAGGAACGGCGATTGATCGTTATAAAAAATTGTTAGAAGAAAATCCAAGTTTGATTAATCGTGTGCAATTAGGTTATATCGCGTCATATTTAGGAATTTCCCAAGTAACATTAAGTAGGATTCGCGCCGAAATTTAAGAGAATAATTTTTTAACATTTGTAAAAAAATACTATTTTTTTCTAATTCATCTTTGCAGTAAAATATTAACAAAATGAATTGGATTTTATTGATTTTAGGAGGATTATTCGAGATTGGATTTACATCATCTTTAGGAAAAGCCAAAGAAACAACAGGCTCAGAAATGTATATGTGGTACGGTGCTTTTGCAGTGTGTTTGGTCGCAAGTATGGCGTTATTAATCAAAGCAACACAAACTTTACCTTTGGGAACTGCTTATGCTGTTTGGACTGGAATTGGCGCTGTTGGAACAGTTTTAATTGGAATTTTTGTATTCAAAGAACCTGCTAATTTTTGGAGAATATTCTTTATTTTTATATTAATTAGTTCAATTGTAGGATTAAAATTTGTTTCGCATTAATGAACGAAGAAATTACAATAAAAAGAGTTGAAGAAAAACACATTACAGAAGGAAAAGAATATTTCAGCGATTAATTTCTATTTAAAGAATGGTTTCGAAAAATTCGATCAACATATTTTCAGACTTGGTGATGATGAACAAATAGATTATATGATGAGATTGAAATTATAAGATTTATAATATGTCAAAATGTCTTATTAATTCTATATTTTATCAATAATGTGAAGTGGTATTGTTTTTGACATTGTAACAAAAAAATAATAGATATGGACACAAATAGAGATTATACATTCGAAGAAATACCAGATAGCTCTCACAATGAGCAAGATTTTTATGCAAAATTCAAAGAAAGATTAGATGATGTACAAAAATTTCCAACAGATTATTTGTTCAAATTCATTTATCCTTCAAGTGAAGAAACGATGAAAAAAATCAAAGATATTTTTGCAGGAACGAATGCTGAATTTGATTACAAAGCTTCAAAAAATAGAAAATATACATCTATTTCGATTAAACTTTATGTGATTGATGCGGATACAGTAATCAATTATTACAAAGAAGTTTCGAAGATAGAAGGCGTTATTATGTTATAAGAAAAGGTTGCAAATGCAACCTTTTTTTATGTTTTTAAAAAGAGTAGGGGAGGAATCAATTTTTCAATTTTGAAATTAATGTTCCCAGAGTAACCCTCTTTATTATGTTAAATACATAATGTGATTATTTTACTTCTTCGATAAAAATCCAATTGAAATCAATTTTTTAAATTATTAATTTTTTTTTCAACTTGTAAAGGTTTATCAGAACTAAATTTCAGTTTAAACTTCATTTTATAAAATTTTGAAAGTTAATTTTCAAAATTTTGCATTCTCAATTCATTTCATAAAATCAACTTATTTAGAATAGAATTTTTGCTTTATTAAATTTTCTTAGAAAAGTGAATTATTAAAGTTGTTATTAATCAATTTTAAATACTTGTAAATAATTGTAAATACTTACAAATATTTGTAAATGGTTATATTACTGAATGTGAATTTATTGTAATTTTTGTAAAAATTATTTTTAAACGATTAATCAGATAAATTTTTAGTAAAAACTATTTTAATAAGTATAATTGAGCACAAACTTTTGCATCAGATAAAGCTTCATGATGGTTGAGTTGAAGATTAAATCGGCGAGCACAATCGGATAATTTTGTAGGAACAATTCCTTTCTGTTTGAAAATTCTGTATGTACATTCCCACTTTTCGGCAAGGTTAAGTTGAGAGTAATTGAGGCTATAAAACTCCATTGTATTCTTCAAAACAGAACGATCAAACGATTCGTTATGTGCAACAACAAGCTGATTTTGTAAACGATGTTTGATTTCAAAATAGACGTCTTCAAAACTTGGTGCATCAATTGTGTCTTCGGGACGAATTCCATGAACCAAAATATTATGATAATTATATTGATTTTGTGGTGGTTGAATTAACGTGTAATACTCGTCTGTAATCACATTATCTGTCACAGTTACAATTCCAACCGCGCAAGCAGAATTACGATAATTGTTTGCAGTTTCGAAATCGATGGCAACAAAATTTTCCATAATTTATATTTTGTTCGATATAAAATTAATGATATTTTCTTGTTCGAAAGGAGAAAACCAATTGACAGTTTCATCTTTTTTGAACCATGTCATTTGACGTTTTGCAAAACGTCTTGTATTCTTTTTGATTTCTTCTATTGCAAAATCCAATGTAATTTTCTCTTCAAAAAAGTCGAACAATTCTCGATAACCAACAGTTTGCAAAGCATTCAAATCTTTTAAAGGAAATAAATTTTTTGCTTCATTTAATAAACCTTCGTTCATCATAATATCAACTCGACGATTGATTCGGTCGTACATTTCTTCGCGAGGAAGTTCTAAACCGATTTTAATTATGTTAAATGGACGTTTGTTCAAATCTTGATTTCTGAAGTTAGAGAAAGGTAAACCCGAAGATCTAAAAATTTCTAAAGCACGTGTTACACGCTGTTTATTGAAAATATCAACTTCTTCAAAATACTTTGGATCGACTTCTTGCAATTCTTTTTGCAATTTTTCAATTCCAAATTCAGCAAGCTCATTATTCAAATCTTCTCTAATTTTAGGATTAACATCAGGAAATTCGTCAAAGCCAACTGTGATCGCTTTTTCATATAAACCAGATCCACCAACCATGACGCAAATGTCATTTGTTTTGAAATAATTATTCAAAAAAGCTAAGCCATCACGCTCAAAATCACCAACCGAATATTTTTCGTGAATAGAAATATTTTGAATAAAATGATGCTTCACTTCAGTCAATTCTTCCTCAGAAGGAACAGCAGTTCCTATCTTCATTTCTTTGAAAAATTGACGACTATCACAAGAAATAATTTCGGATTGAAAATGTTTTGCAACTTCTATTGCCAAATTGGTTTTACCAATTGCAGTTGGTCCAACAATAGAAATTAAGGTTTTATTATTTTGAATTTTTTGCATGTTATATGAAATCGAGCGCAAGATACTTCGATATTTTATGAAAAGAAAAAGCTTCTATAAAAAATAGAAGCTTTGTAAATTATATTGATCTTTAATTAATCATTAAAGTGGTAAAGGAAAACCACATCAGCCGTATAAGCAGGTTTCGGATTATCTTTAATTTCTAAATTTGCTTCGATGACAACTTTTGCAATTCCTCTCAAATTAGTAATAGATTTCAATTTTGCAGTTAATCTTACCTCACTATCAACCAAAACAGCTTGTCCAAATCTCAAATTTTCAATTCCATAATTGATTAACATTTTGATGTTGCGCACTTCCGCAATTTGATCCCACAAATGTGGAATTAAAGATAGCGTTAAATAACCATGCGCTATTGTTTTTTTGAAAGGTCCTTCGTTAGCTGCTTTTTCAGGATCTGTATGAATCCATTGATGATCTAAAGTTGCATCAGCAAAGCGATTGATTTGTTCTTGATTTATTATATGCCAGTCAGATTTACCGATTTCTTTACCTTCGAAAGCTTTGTATTCATCGAAATTATTAATAATTACCATTATTCAGGTGTTTTAGTTTTTAGTATTGTATTGCTCAAATCTAATGAATAATCGTCAGATAATAAATTTTATTTATGAGAAAGAGAGCATTTTTTGAATAATCTAAAAATAAAAAATCCGACTGAAAATTCAATCGGATTTTTTATAGCTATTTAATTTATAGCTACTCAATAATTTTTGCATCTTCAACATTTGCATAGGCTCTTTGCGTATCTCTCCATGCAAGATATTTAATAATTTCTTTGTTGAAATATTTCATTCCAAAAAGTAAAATCCCAAAATCATCTATCAAACCAAAAGGTCCAAATAGCGCTTCTGGAATAATATCAATAGGAGAAATAATGTATAAAGTTGCTACAAATCCAAGAAATAAATTCATGTTGTCAGGTTTATAACTTCCTTTTTTGTAATCACCTAACATATTGAAAAAAGCCTTTACTTTTTCAAAAAAAGATTTGTCTTTTTGAGCTGCCATTGCTGCTTCTCCAGCGACTTTAAAGAATTTTGATTTTTTCATTTCACAAAATATGTTTTAAAAACGTATTATGTATTACAAAGTACATGCCAAAACATTTAAATTGATTTTTGTGTCATGTTAAAACTTTATGTTACATTGTTTTACTTGTTTTTCTTTTTCAGTTTAATGATTTTTGCATTCAATATTCTGTCAAGCTTTGGATATCTTTCGCGCATTAATTTTGTGCTGTTAAAAATTTCTTCATCTTCCATTGTTTGTCCAGCGTAACCATCATACAAACTTTCTACAACATTCATTCCGTTCACCACTTTTCCAAAACTTGGAAAACCTACTACATCATTGGAATTGATTGTATCCAAACGATGATTATCTTTCAGATTAATAAACAAATCCAAATCTCTTGAGTTTTTTCCTGCGCGCGCAAAACTCAAAGCTCCTTTACTATTTCCAGCAATAACAGGTTCATCTTCTACAATAAACTTTTTCCATTGATTAGAAACAATTGTGTCTGTATTTCCAAATTGGGCGACAAAATTCGGAACAACACGATAAAAAGTTCCATCTTCGAAAAAATTGTATTTAACCAATTGATAAAAACGATCAACAGCTTTTGGCGATAACTTTCTTTCAACTTCGATATCAATATTTCCTTTTGTTGTTTCAAATCGAGCAACAAAATTTTCTGGCGCTTGTTTTGTTGTCCATTTTTTATGAAAAACCGTCTTGCTAGAAGTACAAGCCGAAAGCGTAATAAGTGTAAATAATGCTAGAGTAATTTGTTTCATGTTTTAATTTTGTGGATTAAACTTAAACAAAAAACGACACTTAGCGTAAGTGTCGTTTCATTATTTTTGCAATTCTTGTTCAATTTTAAAAAACCATTCTGTTTTCTGGTTATAAACTTCCGCTTCGGCAAGCATATAATGTGCTTCTTTGGTTTCTTCATATTTCACGCGATCCATCGTTTCTGGGTTGAAAGGCGGTAAAGGTTGCACTTCTGCACTAAAAGTTTTGGTGTGGCCTTTATATGTAAATGTTTTGGTGATAATTTCTTTTTCCATTGTCTTTTAATCTTTGGTAAAAATACAACTTTTGCAACGGAGAATTTACATTCGGAATAATTTAATTTTTAGGCTGAATTATTTTTTGATAAATAGTAATTTTGCAGCTATATGATTACTCAAAATAATTCTAATCAACAACAAGTTCTTGTCGTTTCTTCGTTTGATGAACTTGTACATACAGCTTTTTCTGGGAAAAATAATGCGATAAATTGGCGGCGAAATTTAGAAGGTGATTTTGAGGAAATTGTGAATCAATTGATTTTAAAGGATGATATTACTGTTATTTCTATTGCTGATTTGAATGATTTAGATTTATCTAATGAAGGAATTAAAGCGAGAAATATTTTGATCAATGATTTACAACAATTAACTGTTTTTGGCGCTTCGCCAACTTTAAACTTACTGAAATGTTATGAACGCGATACTGAATTTGATTTTATTTCGACAGATGTTTATTCATTTCACGTTGATCGTTCGCTAATTCCTACGGATACTTTTTTGTGCACTTACTATGGCGCTTCCAGTGATATTGTTGCAAATGAAGATGTGGAACAAAAAATTTTGATTCCAGAAATTAGAGAAAAACTATTCGAATTATATGATGGATACATTGATGGTTTTGAAGATTTTTTGAAAGAATATTTCTTTGATTTGCATTATCAAATTCGTCCAGGTGTTGAACCAATTAATTTAGGATTAGGAAATCTTTGGCGATTGGCAGTTGATCATCCAGAACAAAAAGTTTTGCCTTGTGTACATCGCGCGCCGAAAGAAAATAAAGATGAATATCGATTATTGTTAATCTGTTAGGAATAAATTAATCAAATAACTATTAATAAAAATTATATAATTTAGATTCAAAAGATTAGGCTTTTGAATGAAGTCAAGCTTTTATTATTACAATGGTTTCACTAAATTTGCGTACATTTATTGATGAATAATTATTGTTAATTTAATTTCTATTATTATGAACAAAGAATCAGATATACTAAAATTAGAAGAAGCAGGAGCGTTAAATCGTTTAGCTAAATCTGCATCACAAGCTGCTATTAGAGTTTCAGAAGCATTAGATTTATCAGTTCAATATGTTCAAGGAAATCGAATCATCGAGAGAAAACCTAATGGAGAAATTAAGGTGATTAAAACAATAGATCGAATAAAAGTTCCAGCTGAATTGAAAAAAGGAGCTAAATTATGTCTAAAATAAAACGTTTACGCGTTTTTGCTGGTCCAAATGGATCTGGAAAGTCTACTTTATTCGATTCAATCTCATCAAAATTTAATGCTGGATATTTTATCAATTCAGATTTGATTGAGAAAGAAATTTCTTCAAAAGGTTTTATTGATTTGGATCGATATGAACTAAAACTTACCGAAAAAGATTTTGAAGATTTCAAAGCTGAGCCTGCTTCAATTTCATTATTCGAAAAAGCAAATAATGAAGGAAAAGCAATTGATGTGCAGTTTCGAAATAATGTTTTGGTTGATAAATCTAAGTCTACACATAGTTACGAAGCATCTTTTATTACTTCATTTATCCGAAAACACTTATTGATTAAAGGTAAATCTTATTCATTTGAAACGGTAATGAGTCATCCTTCTAAAATTGATGAAATAGTGGATGCTAAAAATCGTGGTTTCAAAACATATATGTATTTTGTCTGTATTGAAGATCCTTTGATTAATATTTCTCGAATTGAAAATAGAGTAGAAAAAGGTGGTCACGCTGTACCAGATGAAAAGGTGATTAAACGATATCATTCTACTTTAATGAATTTATTTCCAGCTTTAAAAATTGTAGATAAAGGCTATATTTTTGATAATTCAACTCAAGAAATGAGATTATTTGCACAAGTTAAGAGAAATGAACTTGAAATAGTTTCGGATAAAGTTCCAAATTGGTTTATAAAACAACTGCAATAAAAATTTTATCTTTGTAATTATAATGGTACAAATGGACGAATTCCAATTTAAAACGCCATTTATTACAAAGATTACATCAAATACTATGGATTTACAAGATCAATTAAAAAATCTTTTTCCTGATCATATACCTGAGCCAGAAGAAGTATCAAATGAAGAACAACATGAGTTATGGATTCAGAAAGAACCATTGATTTGTAAGTTTGAGAAACGAAAAGGGAAAATAAATACAATTATAGAAGGTTACGAAGGAGAAACAGAAGATTTCAAACTTTTAGCAAAAGAAATTAAGCAATTTTTGGGTGTTGGAGGTAGTTTTAAAGACGAACAAATCATCATTCAAGGAGATTATCGCGATAAGATTATGGCTTTCCTGAAAGATAAAGGATTTAAAGTGAAAAGAGTAGGTGGTTAATAATTTCTTTACAATTATTACTGATAAAAATTGTATATTGTTCTCTTATTTTTAATTATAAAATCATGAGTAAAGCAGCATCAGAATTAGTTTTAAATGCAGACGGAAGTGTTTACCATTGTAATATAAGACCAGAGCATTTAGCAGATACTATTATAACTGTTGGTGATCCAAATCGTGTCGAAAAAGTTTCAAGACATTTTGATACAATCGAGCAGACAGCAAGCAAAAGAGAAATTGTGACGCATACAGGAACGTTGAATGGTAAACGTTTAACAGTTATTTCGACTGGTATGGGAACGGATAATATTGATATTGTTTTATCTGAGTTAGACGCTTTGGCTAACATCGATTTGGAAACTGGTGAGATCAAAAAAGATTTCAGAAAATTATCATTTGTTCGTATGGGAACTTCTGGAGCTTTGCAAGCGGATATTCCTGTTGATAGTTTCGTTATTGGTTCTCACGGTTTAGGTTTAGATGGACTTTTGCATTATTATGTTGGGAGTGAAGCGGTGATGAATAAAGAGGTAGAAGATGCTTTTATTAAACATGTTGATTGGTCGCCGAATAAAGCGCGTCCATATTTAGTAAAAGGATCTGATTTGTTATTAGATAAATTAGCTTCTGAAAAAACAATTCAAGGAGTAACAGCTACAGCTTGTGGTTTTTACGGACCTCAGGGACGTTATTTGAGATTGCAACCAAATCCAGCTGATATTAATGAGCGTTTAACAACTTTTAATTACGAAGGTTTAAGAATCTCTAATTTTGAGATGGAAACTTCTGCAATTTATGGATTATCAGCAATGATGGGACATGAAGCATTGTCGATAAATGCAATTGTTGCAAATAGAATTTTAGGTGAATTTAGTGCTGATTCTTACAAAGCAGTTGATGCAATGATTGAATATTCGTTAGAAAGATTAACAAAATAATTTCGGAATCATATAAAACAAAAGCTCGAGAATTTTCTCGAGCTTTTTTGATTTTATATAATTTAAGAATTTTAATTCAAATTCATTAATTCTTTTGCTTGATTGATTGCTGCATCTGTCAATTCTGAACCAGAAATCATTTGTGCAATTTCTTCTAAACGTTGTTGTTGAGATAATTCAATAACGTTTGTTTGCGTTGTTTCGTTTACGACTTCTTTGTAAACTTTTAGCTGATAATTTCCTTTTGAAGCGACTTGTGGCAAATGCGTAATCACTAAAAGCTGCATATTTTCTGCCATTGTTTGCATTACTTTTCCTGTTTCATTTGCAACTTTTCCAGAAATTCCTGTATCTATTTCATCTAAAATCAACGTTGGTAAATGTTGATGAGTTGCCAATAATTTTTTAATCGCTAACATCAATCGAGACCGTTCTCCACCAGAAACAGATTTCTCAAAAATACGCGGTTCCATTCCTTTATTTGCTGAGAATAGAAACAAAACTTCATCTTTTCCAGTTGCTGTAAAATCTGTTGTTTCGTTTAATTGAATGGTTAATTGAGAATTTTCCATTCCCAATTGTGACAACGTATTCAAGATATTTTTTCGGATAATTTCGATAGAAGAAATTCTATTTTTTCTAATTTTAATTACTTGTTTTTCAAGTTTTTCTGAAATTGAATTCAATTCTTTATTTAAGTGAATAATTAAATCACTCAAATTATCAAAACCAGAAGTTTGACTTTCTAATTCGTCACGTTTTGCAATTAATTCTTCAACAGAAATCACATTATGTTTACGCAATAATTTATGAATCAAATCGTAACGATCTGTAATTTCTTGTAATCTTTCAGGATTAATTTCAGTCGAATCTATCAAACTACTCATTTCACCAGAAATATCTTGCAATTCTATTTTAGAAGAAATTAATCGTTCGTAAATAGAATTGTATTGTGAATTATAATCCGAAATTTTATTCAATTTATTGCTTGCTTCATTCAATTGAGAAATTATTCCCATTTCAGGATGCTCCAAAAATTGGTAAGTTTCATTCAAAGTCGAAATAATTTCTTCTACGTTTGACAAAGATTTTATCTCGATTTCCAACTCTTCTAATTCCTCATTTTTTAGCGAAGCATTGTTCAGTTCTTCCCACAAATGCAATTTATATTCTAAATCTTGAGATTGATTTTCTAACGAATTTTGAGCGTCTTTTATCTTTTTCTTCGTAGAAATATAGTGGTTAAAATCCTTCTTATATTCTTTCAATAAGTCTTTATTTTCTCCGTAAATATCCAACATCGAAAGTTGAAAATCAGCTTCAAAAATTTTAGGTGTATTAAATTGAGAATGAATATCAATCAATAATTCTGATAATTCTTGCAAAATAGAGACTTTAACAGGCGTATCATTGATAAAAGCGCGCGATTTCCCAGATGGTAATAATTCTCTTCTCAGAATAGATTCGTCTTCGTAATCCAAATCATTTTCTTCGAAAAAATCATTTAATTCAAGATTTTTTATCTCAAAAACAGCTTCGATAATACATTTTTCATCAATATTTTTCAAGGCTTTTAAATCGGCACGTTCGCCTAAAACTAATTTTAAAGCACCTAACAAAATCGATTTTCCAGCACCAGTTTCACCGGTAATTGTGGTCATACCTTGATGAAAATCAATCTCCAATTGATCGATAATGGCAAAATTATTAACGCGAAGAGTTTTTAACATTTACTTTTTCAATTTATTCCAATAATTGTCGTTGTATTTTGGCGCGATTGAATTTAAAATTCCTTTTAGTTTTTCGATATTCACCGTAGAAACCTGTCCGCCTGAAAATACTTGACTAATTTCGCTATTTTTTGCTGTTAAGAAAAGTTCTAGCGGATAAAATTGAGAATAATTTCCTCTTTGGTAAAATTCTAATTGCAATAACGTATTTCCAATCGCATTTTTACCACGAACTTCGTTTTCAGACATAATGTCTAAGCCGTTTCTATGATATTGATAGATAATATTTCGAAGTGTAGAATTATCCGATTTTAGAATATTGTTAATTAAAGCTGTGCGCGATTTTATTCCATCTAATTCGCTCCAACCAGAGAAATTATTGTTCGCTTGACCGAAATCTGCAATTTTCTTCGCCATTTTGAAATACTCTGTTCCGCCTTCTTTCGCAAATGTATCTGCATCATATCCCAAAACTAAATAAATGTAATACGTCAATACATCTGTCAAATTTTTTCCACTGAATTTTCGATCATTGAAAATTAACTCTTCAGATTCTTGGTATTGAAACGTAAAATTATCGTCAGATAAATTAAGAACAGGCGTATAGTACGTTGAGTTAAAAACAGGACGACGAGATTGTACCAAAATAGTACCTTTCATTCTGTTTCCCTCACGTTCCGTTACATTGATGACGAAACTAGCTTCAATTCTTTCGTATGTTTTTAAACGATCATTTGTCCATTTTGTTGAATTAATAAACGTTTTTAATGATCTTTCTAAAGTTTGATAAACCTGTGTATTAGATCCCTGAACCTGAGAATAATCGACTTTTACATCTGCAATAATATTTTGCGAGAAAGCCGAAATAGCTAAACACGACGAAAAGAAAATTGAGGCTAATTTCTTCATAATAAATTTTATAACTTATTTAAAATGACATTCAAAATATCTTTTGCAACATCTGTTTTTGATTTTGCATCAAATTGTTGCATCGATAAATCTTTATCAATAATTGTAATTTTGTTTGTATTCTTCTGAAAACCAGCTTCTTTATCTTGCATCGAATTAAGAACAATAAAATCAAGATTCTTTTTGGCTAATTTTTTCTTTGCATATTCTTCTTCGTTATTCGTCTCTAATGCAAAACCAACCAATAATTGATGTGTTTTGATTTCGCCTAACGATTTTAGAATATCAGGATTTTTCACCAATTCGATAATTAAATTATCATCGTTTTCTTTCTTAATTTTATGCTCAGCCATTTTTTTTGGACGATAATCTGCAACAGCCGCTGACATTACCACAGCATCAGCATCAGCAAAATTAGCGTGCATCGCTTCGTACATATCACGAGCAGAAACAACATTTATTCGATCGATAGGAAAACCTGTAACAGATTCGTGACTTGGACCACTAACCAAGGTAACTTTTGCACCCAAATTAGCAGCAGCTTTTGCAATCTCGAATCCCATTTTTCCCGAAGAATAATTACCTATAAAACGAACAGGATCTAAGTTTTCGTATGTAGGACCAGCAGAAACTACTACTTTTTTTCCGTGAAGTGGGAGAGTAGCTTCGATTGTACTTTCCAAAAACGCAATAATGTTTTCAGGTTCAGCCATTCTACCTTCTCCAATTAATCCACTTGCTAATTCTCCAGCTTCAGCAGGAATACAAATATTTCCGAAAGATTCTAATTTAGCAATATTTTCTAAAGTTGATGGATGTTTGTACATATCCAAATCCATTGCTGGAGCAAAATATACAGGACATTTAGCCGAAAGATAAGTTGCTAGAACTAAATTATCACATGTTCCATCTGCCATATGTGACAACGTATTTGCTGTGCAAGGTGCAATAATCATATAATCTGCCCAAAGAGCATATTCCACATGATTATTCCAATCCCCTTTATCACCGAAAAATTCCCATTCGACAGGATTTTTAGAAAGTGTGGAAAGTGTAAGTGGAGTAACGAAGTTTTGAGCTTCTGGCGTCATAATAACTTTAACATCAGCTCCTTTTTTGATTAGCCCTCTAACAAGAAAAGCGGCTTTGTAGGCCGCTATTCCGGCAGAAACTGCCAAAAGAATTTTTTTACTATGTAAAACAGACATTATTTATCCTCATTTGGATTTCTGTAATATACGTCATTGTCTAACCATTCCTTAACCGCAATAGAAGTCGGTTTAGGTAATCTTTCGTAGAATTTTGAAACTTCGATTTGCTCTCTATTTTCAAAAACTTCTTCTAAAGAATCTGTATGTGCAGCAAACTCATCCAATTTCTGAATTAATTCAGTTTTCATTTCTTGGTTGATTTGTTCTGCTCTTTTACCCATAATTACAATCGATTCGTATAAGTTTCCTGTTTTCTCATCGATTTTATTACGATCATAAGTTTGTGTTGTTGGTGCTGCACCGATATCCTTGAAATTCATAATGAAAGAATTTTATATATTTTACTATTATTTATTATTTTGCTCTTTGCTTAATTCAGCTTGATCAGCTTCAAATTTCTTTTTAGCTACTTCTATATCAGCTAATTGTTTTTTAGTCTCAACCATATCTTTGTCGATTTTCTCCATCAATTTATCAGCTTCTGCTTTAAATTTTGTTTGCGGATAATATCTTGTTAACAAAAGATATTGCGTTCTGGCATCTTGTAAACGTAAATCTTTGTTCTCGATACGAGAGAAATTTAACGCCAATTCTGTTTTAGAACGTAATGAATACATCATTGCTTCTTCACGAAATTTAGAATCTGGATATTCATCAACCATATTGTCAAAAGAAACTCCAGCAGCCTTATATTTCATTGTTTTGTAATAAACTTTTGAAATTTCGAAAGACTTTAACTCTAATTTTTGTCTAAGTTCTGTAATATAATTATTCGCTTCTGCAACGTGTGCTGATTCTGGATACGAATTGATAAATCCTTGTAACTCACTGATTGCTGTATATGTACTTGTTTGATCCAAGTCATATTTTGGCGAATCTTTGTAATAAGAAAATGCAGATTTGAACAACGCTTCTTCTGCGCGGCTATCCATAGGATAAGCTCCTGCAAAGCTTTTGAATTGATGTCCTGCTAAACGGAAACTTTTTTCGTTAAAGTTACCTTGTGCCATATTATAGGCAATGTCCGCAGATTTTTCTGTTCCTACAAATGATGTAGAAATTTTTTCATACAATTCGTTTGCCAAATCATATTTACCATCTTGATACAATTGTGTAGCCAATGTAAAGATTTCGTCTTTATCCGTACTTTTCATCGCTTTGTTATAGGTCTTGTTACAAGACACTAAAGAAGCGCCAATTAAAACTACTAAGCTTAGTTTTTTAAACATTCTGCAAATTTAATAAAATTTGAGGACTAAAGTATAAAATATTTTTTTCTTATCCTCTTAATAAAATCTCAAAGTTTTGATTTATTCCGCTGTTGCGTCTACGCTTAACGTAACTACGTCACGGTCAAATAGATATAAACCTCCCTTGTCAGATCCGATCATTTCTAACTTATCTAAGATATTTCTTGCTAATTTTTCTTCCTCAATTTGCTCAGAAACATACCATTGCAAGAAATTGTGAGTTGAATAATCTCTTTCTTCTAATGTTAAGCCTACAATGTCGTTAATTGATTCAGATACAAAGCATTCGTGATTTAAAATTGCAGTAAAAACTTCTTTCAATGTTGTGAAATCTTGTTTTGGTTCTTCAATTTGTGGAACAAACGCTTTTCCGCCTCTTTCGTTAATAAATTTAATTAATTTTAACATATGCATACGTTCTTCGTCTGCATGCGAGTACAAGAAATTTGCAGTTCCTTCCAAACCTTTCACTTCTGCCCAAGAAGCCATAGCTAAATATAATTGAGAAGAATCTCCTTCTAATTTGATTTGTTTGTTTAATGCGTCTAATATTGTATCTTTTATCATAGCTTTATTTTTTTAGATGTTTGATAATAATTGGTTAATTTTTGTTGTCAAGTTAGCTGATGCTGGAACTAAAGGTAATCTTGTAAATGGTTTACAAACGCCTTTGTTATCTAAAACAGCTTTTATTCCGCAAGGATTTCCTTCCTCGAAAATAGCACGTGTAATTTCTACAACTTTGTAATGACCTTCGTAAGCAGCAACAACTTCTTTGTTGATTGCTTTACGAATCATATCTGTAAAAACAGTTGGAACACCTTGTCCGATAACAGAAATAACACCAGAACCTCCAGCTAAAGTCATTGGTACAGCGAATTCATCATCACCAGAAATAATATTGAAATCTTCGCGTGTATTTTTACGAATAATATCTGTTGATTGTAAGAAATCTGGTGAAGCTTCTTTAATTGCAACAATATTTTTGAATTCATTTGCTAAACGAATTGTTGTATCTGCTGAGATATTAGAACCCGTTCTACCAGGAACATTATACAAAATAATGTTGGCATCTGTACTTTCTGCAATCGCTTTATAATGTTGGTAAATCCCTTCTTGATTTGGTTTATTATAATAAGGAGAAACTGTAAGAACTGCGATATAATCACTTAAATCTGTTTCTTGATATTCATTAATAACTTCTGCCGTATTGTTACCTCCAATACCCAAAACCATCGGAACACGATTAGCATTCGCCTTCTTTATTGTTTCGATTACCTGTTTCTTTTCATCCTTTGTAAGTGTTGCTGCTTCTGCAGTAGTTCCTAAAATAACTAAATACTCAACACCGCCATCGATACTATAGTTTACTAAATTTTCTAATGCAGCATAATCTACGGTACCATCTTGTTGAAAAGGCGTAACCAAAGCAACTCCTGTCCCAATTAATTGTTTCATCTTCTATAAATGTTATTAAATCTAATACTAAGTTAAAATTCGGAATTATATCTTGAATAATCAAATAATAGTGTTAATCTATAATTGGTCTTAGATAAAATCCAAAATCTTTCAAAAATAACGATTAATTCAGAGGAATAAAATTAATTTATGTATAGATTATATGATTTTACTTATAAAAAAAGCCACTCAAGTGAGTGGCTTACTATATTTTTAACGTTTGATTAGTTAAATGTGTATTTAAATCCTAAAGAAAAACGACCAGCTTCGAAGTTAGAATCGTTTGTTAAGTTCCACCATGGTTTCCAATCAAAATGTAAAGCCAATGGAGCAGAAGGAATTTTGTATTCTAAACCAGCTTGCGGACGAATTGCAAAATAAGTTTTGTCCTCAAATTTACCTCCATCTACAAAAGATAATTGAGGTCCAACACCAACATACCATCCTAATCCATTTGCACCAGAAAAAGGTTGATTATACGTATAATCTGCACCTAAAACAGTAATGTTATCTCCAAACATAACTTGTACGTTACCCGCATTTTTACCATCAAAAGAGTGCTTGAATTGTGGACCTACGAGTGTCTCTCCGTCTCCTAAATCTACAACAACACCTAAAGCATTTTTATAGTTTTGAGCATTTACTTGAGAAATTCCTAATGCCATTACAGCTACTAATAATACTTTTTTCATTTTTATCAAATTTTCAGTTTTAACTTTGTTATGCCAAGAATTTTACAAAAAGCGTGCAAATGTTATCTTAATGTTAAGTTTTAACATAAGTATTGTTGTTTGGTTTCGGATATAACCCTTTATATCAGTAATATAATCGATTAATTTAAAATCATTCTAAAGTTTAAACTTTTACATCATTTTCTTAAAAAAGTTAATTTTGTAGAAACAAAATAATAATGATTAAAACTGTAATTTTCGATATGGACGGCGTAATCGTCGATACAGAACCAGTACATAAATATGCTTATTTCGAACATTATAAAGAACTAAATATTCCGGTTACGGAAGAATTATTTGCCACATTTACAGGACAATCGACAAAAAATGTTTATCAAATCTTGAAAGATAAATTCAATTTGAAAGATGAAGTGAACGATTTGGTTTTGAGAAAACGTACAATTTTTAATGAAGCTTTTGATACAAAACCAGATTTATATTTGATTGATGGTGTTGAGAGGTTGATTAGAGATTTATACAATAATGGAATTGAATTGATTTTGGCTTCATCGGCTTCAAAATCGACAATCGATCGTGTTTTTAATCGTTTTGAGTTGAATCAATATTTTACGCATAAAGTTTCTGGCGAAAACTTTCCGAAATCAAAACCAGATCCAGCCATTTTTCTGCATGCCGCTGATTTAGCAAAGTCCGAACATAGCGAATGTATTGTTATCGAAGATAGTAAAAATGGAGTAGAAGCGGCTTTACGAGCAAGTTTGTATTGTTTGGGTTACAAAAGTGTAAATTCGAAACAACAAGATATTTCAAAAGCAAATTGTATTGTTGATGATTTTAATGCGATTGATGCGAATTTTATCAAAGAATTAAATTAACAATTTAAGATTAATCAATAATTCTAAATTGTTTCATTAAGAAAATGGCATTCATCATTTTGGTTGTGCCTTTTCTTAATTTATAATCCGAATAATAATTGTTGTCCACGTTTTTTAATTCGAAACAATAATTAATAATATGATCCGGATTTTCACTTTCCATTTTCGTTAATTCCAAATCATGTGTCGCAATAAAACCAATCAATTTTGTGGGAGATTTGATTAATTTTTCTAAAAATTTCTGCGAACCAATTAATTTATCTTCCGAATTTGTTCCTTTTAAAATTTCATCTAAAATGATGATTTGTGGTTGATTATTTTCTAAACGTTCAATTAATATTTTCAATTTGTTAATCTCATTTTTGAAATAAGAATCGCCAGATGACAGATTATCAACCGTTCTGATACTTGTAAATAAATCCATTGGGTAAAATGACATTTTTTCTGCACTCACTTTTGCGCCATTCATCGCTAAAACCAAATTTGTTCCAACTGTTCTCAAAAAAGTACTTTTTCCAGCCATATTTGCACCTGTAATAATCGCAATATTGTTTGGACGATTGGTTTCCAAATCATTTTTCACAACTATTTTTTCATCTAATAAAGGATGAAAACCATTGATAATTTTTAATTCATACGGTTCTTCTACGATTTCGGGAAATGTAAATGAAGTATGTTTATCGTTGAATAGTGCAAATGAAACGAAGGCTTCTAATTTGGCTAATTCATCTAACCAAGGTTTGATTTGATGAACCGTTTTTTGAATTTCATTTTCAAATTTGATCGAATAATGTAATCGCCACAAGAAAAATGTATTCAACACAAAGCCTACAAGTGGGAAATTTGCTGCATCTAAAGTTTCTTTTGTTGAAGAAATTGTCTTGATTAAATCCGATGATTTGAAAGGATGTACAAACTTATTTTTAATTTCAGCGTTTAGTTTTGACTCAAATTTTTCCTCTTCAATATGTCGAAAAACTTCATATAAATTATCCAATTCATCTGCTTTCATTGTCGTGTACGCCGCAATTCGTCGAAGTTGTTGCTTATAAAACATGGAAATTGCATTCGGAATAATAACTGCACCCAAAATCCAATAAAAAACAATTTCTTTCGGAAAACTAATAATTGCTAAAGCGATAAAACATAAAATATTCAGAACAGAAATGATGATTGGAAGTAATTTTATTGAATTAGTATTGAATACACGATTTTCGAACACAAAAATTGAAGATTGATTCATGTTTAATCGCTTAGTAAACGTCAAAAATGTCACAATCCAATTTCTTTTTTCAGCCAATTCTTCAAAAGCATTTTGTCTATCAATAATTTCAGATTTGTTTAAAATCAAATTCGATAAAAAATGTTTGAGCTGTAAATTACCAATACGAGTTTGCGTTTTATTGATTCGATTGAAGATCGAATTTCCTTCCAGAATATCTAAATCTTTGTTGTAAACATTATTGAACTGAGAATTATCTTCAACAAATTGATCGATAGAATTATCAGTTTTTATTTGATTAATAATTTCTAATGCTTGGATGGAATAATTAAGTTGCGAAGAAATTTTAGAAGTTTTAACTACTAAAATGATAAAAACAATAAATAAAATAGAAGAAATAATCAAATATAAATTGTTGCTCGACGTAACATAAAGCAAGAAAAATACAACTGAAATAATAAATGCAATAAGCCTGATATTGCTAATTCTATTCTTTTTCGATTTCAATAAATCAAAATCATTTTGTAGTTTTTCTTCAATTTTTATATAGTCTTCCATTTTTAATTTTATTTCTGATTAAAGGTAGTGGTATAAACAATAAAAGAGCGAAATTTCGCTCTTTTATTATTTTTTAACTTCTTGAAATTGTTTTTCTGTAATTATTCCTTTTTCAACCATTTTAGAAAGCCAATCAATAATTTCCTGCTTTTCTTTAGATTTTAATTGTGAAAGATTAATTGTTGAATAATTTCCAATATCATTTTCTATTCCATATTTCTCAGTTATAGCATCCAAATAATCTATATAAGCTTTTTCAAAGTGATATTTTTCTGCCATTATTTTTGAATAAACCATTAAAGAATCTGTTCTACCTTCAAAATTTGAATCTTTTAAATGATAAAATAATTCTGAATAAGCTTCTTCATCACCAAGTTTCTTCACTTTTGTAGTAATCGAATCGTAATTATCAGAAATTGAATTCATTGTTGTTACATTCTCGTGAATTATAGGTGTAACAATATTGTTTTCTTTTTTACAAGAAAACAATAAAAATATAATAATAAATGAAAATATGTTTTTCATTTTTAATGATTACAACACTTTTATTTCGAATACTTTTTCATCATTCAAATAACCTTCTAAGGTATCTTTTGAATTGATTTTAGAAACTCCAGCTGGCGTTCCTGTAAAAATTAAATCGCCTTTTTTCAAGGTAAAATATTTAGAACATTCTGCAATCAACGTATTGATATGAAAAATCATATCTTTTGAATTTCCTGTTTGCACGTTTTCTCCATTTCGATCTAATTTGAACGCTAAATTCTCTAAATCAAAATTTTCTTTTGGATAGAAATCCGAAGCAAATGCAGAACCATCAAAAGCTTTTGCAATTTCCCAAGGAAAACGTTTTTCTTTTAATTCTTGTTGTACATCGCGCGCTGTAAAATCAATACCTAAACCGATTTCTGAGAAATAACGATCTGCAAATTGAGGCTGAATCATTTTTCCAACTCGATCAATTTTAATCACAATTTCCGTTTCGAAATGAACTTCTTTCGTAAAACTTGGAATCACAAAAGGAAAACCTTTTCTCAAAATTGCAGAATCTGGTTTCATGAAAAACATTGGAGATTCTGGAATTGGATTATTTAATTCTTTTGCATGTTCGACGTAATTTCGTCCGACACAAATAATTTTCATCGCTTAAAAACCGTTTTGTAATTTGATTCGTGTAAAAACTTTCTTTGTATATAAAGGAAAATCAGCATTCTGAATCCACGAATAATAACCTGGATCTTTCGCAAAAATATCCGTCACAACTTGTCCTTTATATTTACCAAACGAAATAATTTCTTGGTCTTTATCATTGTACTGAATAAATCCAGCTAAATCAGCCGTTTTACGTTGAGATGAAAATTCGCTCAAAAATTTATTGTCATTTTCAAGTTCGTCATATTTCTCGATTTGCGCCATCAAAACTTCGTAAGTCGCAATTGTATCAGCTTCCGCAGAATGTGCATCAATCAAATCTTTATCACAATAATACTTATAAGCAGCGCTCAAATTACGAGGTTCCATTTTATGATAAATCACTTGCACATCAATTGGACGATGTTTTGATAAATCAAAATCAAACCCGTTACGCAATAATTCTTCTGCCAAAAGCGGAATATCAAAGCGATTTGAATTGTATCCAGCCAAATCAGAATCTTTAATCATTTCCATAATCGCAGGAGCAAGCTCTTTGAAAGAAGGCGCATCGGCAACATCTTCGTCAGAAATTCCGTGGATTAAAGTTGTTTCTGGTGGAATTGGAATTCCAGGATTAACTTTCCAAGTTTTTACTTCTTTCGATCCATCTGTCAAAGCTTTTACGATAGAGATTTCGACAATACGGTCTTTTGAAACATTAGTTCCTGTTGTTTCTAAATCAAAGAAACAGATATTTTTAGTTAATTTCATTTTGTAATTTCTTTTCTGAAAATGATTGAGATGATGATGTACAATAAGATGATTAGCGGAATTGCAGCGACTTGCAACCAAGCCACTAAACCTAATGTAATGATTAAGAAAATGTATTTATAATAATTTTCTGCCCAACTCAATCCTTTAAATTTTAAGGCAAATAATGGTAAATCGACAATTAATAAAACACTAAATACAATAGAAACGGCAATTAATAAATACGGATCAACAGATGGATTTATAATTTGTCCATTATTGTAATAGATAGAAAATAATGAGAAAATAAATAAGGTATTTGATGGTGTTGCCAAACCTTTGAAATACGTTGCTTGATCTTCATCTAAATTAAATTTTGCTAATCGTAACGCCGAAAAAGCAGGAACTAAAAAAGCATATAATGAAATTGCAGCAATTTTTAAATTCTCATTTTCATAAATAAAATCAGTTGAAAAATGATTAAACATCGAAAATAACATCAATCCTGGTACAACACCAAACGAAATACAATCTGCCAAAGAATCCAATTCTTTTCCAATCGGGCTACCAATATTCATTAGTCGTGCAACCATTCCGTCCAAAAAATCAGCAACTAATGAAATCAACATCAAAACCATCACAATTGTAACTGTGGTAGTTGTGATTTGAGCATTGCTCGAAATCATGAAAATGGCTGATAATACACCACATGAAAGATTAAGTAGTGTTAGAAAATTTGGAATTGTAAATAATTTCATAAATGAATTTTTCATCACAAAAGTACAAACAAAAATTAATCTGAATCCTTTTTAAACACAATAAAACCACTATTTTTGAGTTTTTATATTCGTAATTCATCAATTTTGAAAAAGACATTCCTTATATTATCTGTTCTAGCAAGTCAATTTGCTTTTTCTCAAACCACACGCAAATATTCGAACGAGTTTTTGAATATTGGTGCAGATGCGCGCTCGTTTGCAATGGGTAATGCGGTTGTGGCGAATATTGGAAATGCTAATGCGGCTTATTGGAATCCTGCTGGATTAACGGAAATTACCTATGATTGGGAAGCTGCAGCAATGCATGCTGAATATTTTCAGTCGATTGCGAAATTTGATTATGCAGCGGTTGCAATTCCGTTGAGAGAAAGTAATTCTACGATTGCATTTTCGTTTACACGTTTTGGTGTTGATGATATTTTGAATACAACAGAATTAATTGATAATCAAGGAAATATTAATTACGATAAAATCTCTAAATTTTCTACAGCAGACTATGCTTTAACAATGTCTTATGCGGGAAATGTCTTTAATAATAAAGATATTCAGTTTGGTGCAAATGCTAAAATCGTTTATCGACATATTGGGAAATTTGCGCAAGGATTTGGTTTCGGTTTAGATCTTGGTTTGCAATATCGTACCGATAATAAAATGTATTTTGGTTTGATGGCGCGCGATATTACAACAACTTTCAATGCGTGGAGTATCAATAAACAAAAGGTAAAAGAAATCACGATTGACGAACCAAATAATGAAGGTGAGCCAACAATTTTGAATGATTTACCTGGAGAGAATATCGAATTAACAATGCCTAAATTGCAATTTGGAGTTGGAAAGCGTTTTGATTTTAATGAACGAGTTTCGTTATTGGGAGAGGTTGATATAAATATCGAATTTCAACAAACGAATGCCGCAATTTCTGGAAAAGGATTTTCGATTTCGCCACAAGTTGGTCTTGAATTAGGTTATGATGACATGGTTTTTGTACGTGGAGGATTGAACAATTTACAGAAGATTTCGCAATTTGATGGAAAAGATAAAACTCAAATTCAGCCAAATGTTGGGGTAGGTTTCAAATACAAAGGAATCTCGATTGATTATGCTTTGACAAACTTTGGAGACAGCGGTTTGGGATTGTATTCTAACATTTTCTCAGTCCGTTTCGAGATGGATAAATGGAGATAAATAAGTTTTACCCATAATTATATTGATAGGTATATTTTTCTGAATATTGATATTTTATACTCTGTCAAGTGTTTCCAAAAGCGTTTGGGCTTTGTAACATCGAATTTTTCCTTGTTTCAATTGTTGTCCAATTAAAATAAGACTCCCATAAAACATTATATTTTGGATCAGTCTTCGCAAAAAATAAATCTTAATAATCTTCTCAAAACGAATAAATATCGCTGAAAAAAGTTTAACAAAAAATTTAATCGTACTCTAAATTGATTAAAAGTTCAGTCTTTAATCGGCTGATAAAATTACAATCTAATTCAGCAAGAAGAATATCAATTAGTTGAGATAAAAAATCGCGATGAATATAATTAAACACAAAGGTTTTTTCATTGGTCATAAAATAAAAATCAAAATGACTAAAATAACCAGAAATTGATTTAATCTCTAATGTTGGAAGCTCTTCGGGCTGAAAAAAATCACTTAATTTTGCGCGATAATTATGGATTTTCTTGATAGAATTTGAAGTAGAATCAACATATTCTATATTCAAATCTTCAATTTCATCTGAATAGAATTGATACAAAAATTCATTTTTTGGATAATCATTAATGTACAAATTGAAACGATTATCTTTTTGGTATAACTGAAAAAGTCGATTAAATTCTTGCACATTATTGATCATAATATATGAAGTTAAATGATTGATTTGAATAAATTTAAAAACATTTAGTTAAATAATCAAATAAAAAAGAGCCAAATTAACTTGGCTCTTGTATTTCTAGTAACGTATTGTTCTTGTTGTATTTGAAATTGGTTGATCAATATCTTTGACGAATTGTGTTCGTTTGACCCAATTTTTATGATTATCATATTGATATTTAATCGTGGAAATATTCTTTACTTTTCCTGCTTCATCAATCACAGTTTCTTCAATAATATTATTGTTTTCATCAAATTTGCGAATATATTTATTGACTTGTTTATTGTCTTTGTCCACATAATTTTCCTCTATAGGATTGCCTTTCGCGTCGTTTTTATAATTCAACGTATAATTTCCTTGATTATATTTCACCAATGTTTTGACTAAAAATCCATTTTGATATTGAAACGTTTTCTCGATAAAAACATCCGAATCTTCCAATAAATTAGTTTCTCTTTCGTAAGTTACATTCTGATTTTGATCTAATTTATATTCCGTTTTAGAAACATTGACATCATTTTCGCTTTTCGTCACGATATAACCATCTGTTGTATATTCGTAATCAAAATTGAAAACTAAACTTTCGTCATTGTTTTTCATTTCTCTCGAAATCAATTTATTTGATTCATTGTAATTAAATGTTTCAGCAAAAGTTTTATTTCCAGCTTCATCAAAATAATCACGTTTTGTTGGATTTCCATCTTTATTATACGTTGATTTTGTGTAATATTCGGTTTCATAACCTTCGATAAACTTCATGCGAATACGTGCTTTTTGCATCGATTCTTCAATAAAAGTTGGATTTCCTAAAACATCATTTTGCTGTAATTCAGATTTTTGAGCAAATGCAAAACCTGAAAATAATATCGTAATTAAAGCAATGTTTTTTAACATATGTTGTATTTTTTTATTCTTGAATAGAAAGATTAACCAAAATTAATCCAAAAATGTAGATTTCTTGATCTATTTAAAGGTGAACGTAAAAACTAGAACTTATATTTGAAAAAAATTAAAAAAAATGAGCACAAAATTTAAACTTTTAGGAAATCAACCTGCATTTATCGATTTATCATTGTTATTAGTACGTTTAGCTGCTGGTGGATTTATGTTTACACACGGATTCGGAAAATTACAAAAATTAGTCAATGGTAATTTTGAATTTGGTGATCCAATTAGACTTGGACCAGAAGTATCTTTGGGTTTAACGGTTTTTGCAGAAATTCTTTGTGCTTCTTTAGTTTTAGTTGGATTATTTACTCGTTTAGCAGTGATTCCACTAATCATTACAATGTTAGTTGCGGTATTTATCGTACATGCGGATCATGATTTTGGTAAAAAAGAATTGGGATTATTCTATTTAATCAATTATTTAGTTATATTTTTATCAGGCGCAGGAAAATATTCTTTAGACAAATTGATACTTAAAAAATGATAAAAACATTAACCTATAGCTTATTGATTTGTTCTTCTGCATTATTTGCTCAATCAAAAAATATGAAAAACATTGTTTATACGCCATTAACAAAGGCAGAAACGACATTAATAAAAGAAAAGAATTCCTATGATCCTTTTCGTGTTTTATTAACGACTTCGGATGCAGATACAAAAATCTTAAAATCAATTTCTATTGATATTGATCCAAAAGATCCGTTAATCAAATTATTGGCCGATCGTATGTATGCGACTGTACAAGATGAGGCGAGTAAAGGTGTTGGAATTGCTGCTCCGCAAATTGGGATTAATCGCAACGCGGTTTGGGTGCAACGTTTTGATAAAGAAGGCGAACCTTTTGAGTTTATTATCAATCCAAAAATTACTTGGTATTCGGACATTGTTCGTCACGGTCGTGAAGGTTGTTTATCTATTCCTGATATTTTCGGAAAAGTGTATAGAAGCTTGGTTCTTCGATTGGAGTATTATGATTTGGATGGAAATTTTCATGATGAAACGGTAGAAGGTTTTACAGCGGTTATTTTTCAGCACGAATACGATCATTTAACAGGAACTTTATTTACGGATCGAATGAAAGAGCAAGAAAAGCTAAATTATGTGAAAGCTGAAGTAATGAACGATGTTTTTTACTTGAAAAAGGCAGGTTCTTTTATAGATGACGACGATGATGAAGATTAAAAATTTCTTAAAACGTAGAAATTATTATGCTTGGCATAGTTTTTAGTTTAATTTTGCAAAAACTTATTTAGAAAATTGTTAGCATACACTACATATAATCATCCAACGAGTACAGAATGGGTGACTTTTGTTCATGGAGCAGGAGGAAGTTCTACGATTTGGTTCAAGCAATTGCGTGAATTTCGCAAACATTTTAATGTTTTGTTAATGGATTTGAGAGGACACGGACGTTCTAAGAAAAACTTGAAAGCACTTTTTGAAAAACGTTATACTTTCAAATCAGTTTCAAAAGATGTCATTGATGTTTTAGATCATTTAAATATTGATAAAACGCATTTTGTTGGGATGTCTTTAGGAACGATTGTAATTCGACAATTGGCAGAAGATTATTCGGAGCGATTCAAATCAATGGTGATGGGAGGCGCTATTATGAAAATTAATTTCCAATGTCAATTTTTGATTAATGTTGGAAATACGTTCAAACATATGTTGCCTTATTTGATCTTGTATCGAATTTTTGCTTTCGCTATCATGCCAAAAAATACGCACAAAGAATCAAGGTTATTATTTATCAATGAAGCGAAAAAATTGTATCAAAAAGAATTTTTGAAATGGTTCAAACTTACTGCGGATGTCAATCCGTTGCTAAAATGGTTTCGAAAAGTTGAATTGAATATTCCGACTTTATATGTGATGGGAGCAGAAGATCATATGTTTTTGCCTTCGATTCAGGAATTAACAAAAGCACATACCAAACATTCAGAATTGATTGTTATCGAAGATTGTGGACATGTCGTGAATGTCGATCAACCACAAATTTTTAACGATAAAGTAATTGAATATATTCATCGAATTAAATAAAATAAACTAAAAAAAGCTTCTAATTAGGGAGCTTTTTTTAGTCTATATATCGTTGTATAAAATTATATCCTAAATCGTAATAATGTTTTTGATTATTTTCAAAAGTTAATTCAAATTGTTGACCATTTCCTTTTATACTAAGTAATTTACAAGGATTAATTTCTCCTAATTCTTCACCAAAATAATAGTAATAAAATTCTATTTTATAAGTTTGTTGATTTTTTATTGATATTTTATTTGAAGGATGCTTCATTAATTCTGTCCAAAATAAGAAAGTTTGTGCTTTGCTTAATTGTTTTCCATTAATATTGATTAAACTTAGTAGCGGGAAGTATTCAGATTCATGGTATTTCTTTTTATTACTCATTAACGAAACCGAATAACTAAGTGCTAACTCCAAATTCGAATAAGAAAAATTTATAGGATAAGCATAAACACGTATCGATTTTATAATTTTATTCTCCTTTATAACAAGTAATAAGTCTTCTGATTGATCTGTAATTTGTTCTTCATAATTATCTTTTAAAGAAAGTAAATCTGCGTCATTAATTTTCTGCTCTAAAAATTGATGAAATTTTTTATCTAATTTACCTTCAAAAACGCCTTTTTTTCCATTAAAAGCTTCATTTCCGCTAATTATAGTTCCATTTTTTTGAATAGCGATATTTATTATACTACAACTCCCGTAACAACCACTTGTCGTATAAATAATTTGATCATAATCCAATGGAGTTTTGGTATTATTATTTCTTCTTCCAAGTGTGTCAAGACTAGAATCACTATTATATTTAACAACCATTTCTTCTTTATTTATTGATAAAATTTTAAAAAATGGTTTTGGTTTATTGATAGAATCATAATAGTTAACTATTGAATCTTTTACATAGAGTTTGATTGAATTACCTAAAAATTTAGTAGGTATAAATTTCTTATACTCTCGACTTCCATAGGTTTCATAGATCCCATCATAATATCCGTTATTATTATATATTGAATCCTGATCGAATTTATAAATAACAGGATCTAAAACTGCCATTTTAGTTGACCAGACGCCTTGTATTTGTTCTAATAACTTATTGTCCGTTTCGGAATTATTTTTACAAGCATTAAAAGACAATATGAGTATTAAAATATAGATGT